>NZ_JBHWZY010000099.1:0-12641 GCF_042727815.1 Nocardia sp. NPDC060220 | reverse complement strand
GAACTGGGACACCCGTACCGCCGATGTCCTGATCGGCACCTCAGCGGGCGCGGAACTCGTGGCGACCCTCGGCTCCGGGCGTACCCCCGCCGACCTGCTCGCCGCACTCGACGCCGCTCCCGGTGCCGACCCGATCCTGGCCGGTCATGTCGCCGTCGACCCCGGCAAATTCCCGCCGCGCCCAAGGCTCGGATTCCCCGGCCTCGGCCTGGTCGGCGCCGGTCTGCGTGCCAATTCGCCCTACACCGCGCTGGCCGGACTCCTGCCGCGCGGCGGCGGCGACGCCGACTGGTTGCGGTCCTTCGGTCAGGCGCTGGCCGACCCGAGCGGCTGGGTGCGCCACCCCGCGACCTGGATAGTCGGCGCCGACGCGGCAACAGGTGCGCGAGTTGCCTTCGGAGCGGATGACACTCGCATCGCGACGGCAGGCAGATCGGTCGCTGCCGGTGCGCAGGCGGTCGATCTGGGTGATGCGATCGCCGCGTCCTGGGCCATTCCCGGTTGGTTCCCGCCCGTGCGAATCGGCGGCAAGAACTACGTCGACGGCGGTTCGGTGTCGTCGGTGTCGGCCGATCTCCTTGTGCCACTCGACCTCGATGAGCTGGTGATCATCGCGCCGATGACATCCGAGGGCGGCGCACCGGCCACCGGCCTGAACCGGGTCGAACGCCTGCTCCGTACGCAGATGACCCGCGGACTCGATCGCGAAGTCGCGCTGCTGCGCGCCGCGGGCACCCGCGTGATCCGCGTCGAACCGGGTCCCGAGGAACTCGCCGCCATGGGCCCGAACTTCATGGATTCGGCGCGGCGCCCGGCCACCATCGCCGCCGCCCGTCGCAGCGCCGCGACCCGGGTCGCCGACGCCCTGCGCGCTTCCACGCTCGCGAACCGGCCCGCATGATCCGCCCGGCTCAGCGGCGGCGCCGCACCCGATCTCCTGGATCAACTCGGTCACCGGCGGATGCGCGCTGCTTCGCTGTCGGGTCGCCGGTCTCGGATTTCGTCAGCTCGCGCGTCGGGATCGGCGCACCACTCGTTTCGTTCGAAGGAGAAGTCGTATGAGCCGCCAGCACGAAGTTGTTGTGATCGGAGCGGGAGTTTCCGGCATCTGCGCGGCGATCAAGTTGATCGAGGCCGGGATCGAGGATGTGGTGATCGTCGAGAAGGCCGCAACCTTCGGCGGCACGTGGCGGGCCAACACCTATCCCGGCTGTGCCTGTGATGTGCCGTCCGGCCTGTACTCGTTCTCCTTCGCGCCGAACAGCGAGTGGTCGCGGCTGTTCGCGACCCAGCCCGAGATCCTCGACTACGTCGACCGGGTGGCGCGCGAGCACGGGCTGGCCGAACACACCCGCTTCGGGGTGGAAGTGGTCGGTTCGCGGTTCGACGAGACGGCCCAGCTGTGGCGGCTGGAAACCAGCGAGGGCCCGCTGAGTGCGCGCTTCGTCGTGTCGGCCGCGGGTCCGTGGAACGAACCACGCCTGCCCGAGATTCCGGGTCTGGCCGAATTCCCCGGCGAGGTCTTCCATTCCGCGCGCTGGAACCACGATTACGACCTGCGTGGCAAGCGGGTCGCGGTGGTCGGGTCCGGTGCGTCCGCGGTGCAGTTCGTGCCCGCGATCCAGCCCGAGGTCGCCGAACTGCACCTGTTCCAGCGCACCGCGCAATGGGTGCTGCCGAAACTCGATCACCGCGTGCCCGGCTTCGAGAAGAAGGTGATGCGCCGATTCCCGTTCGCGCACAAGGCCTTGCGCTCGACCGAGTACGCGCTGATGGAAGGACTCGGGGTGGCGTTCCGGCATCCACGGCCGCTGATGCAGACCGTGCAGGCCGTGGGTTCGGCGTATCTGCGTGCCGTGGTGCGTGATCCGGCGCTGCGGGCGAAGCTGCGGCCGGACTACCTGCTCGGCTGCAAGCGGATCCTGTTCTCCAACAGCTATCTCCAGTCGCTGACCAAGAGCAACGTCGACGTGCACGCCACCGGGGTCGCCGAATTCCGTGGCAACACCGTGGTCGGCGCCGACGGCACCACCGCCGAGGTCGACGCCGTCATCCTCGGCACCGGCTTCCACATCCTCGACACCCCGCTGGCCGACATCGTGCGCGGCGCCGACGGCCGTACGCTGGCCGAGCACTGGAAGGGCTCACCCGAGGCTTACCTCGGCACCGTCACCACCGGTTTCCCCAACGCCTTCACCGTGCTCGGCCCCAGCCTCGGCACCGGCCACTCGTCGGCGTTCGCCATCCTCGAAGCCCAGGTCGCCTTCCTCGTCTCGGCGATCGAGCGGGCCCGCCACGAAGGCTGGGCGGCGCTGGACGTGCGTCCCGAGGTACAGGCGCGCTACGTCGACCAAGTACAAACCGCGCTGGCGAGCACCGTCTACAACGCGGGTGGTTGCCACAGCTATTACATGGATGCCAACGGCCGCAACAGTTTCAGCTGGCCCTGGTCCACGGGGGAGCTCACCACCCGCGTCAGTGCGTTCGACCCCGCGGACTTCACCATCACCGACGTGACGGTGTCCGCGTGAGCGCTTCCATCGCACGCCCGTCGAGCGACATCGGCTGCGCGACACACACATCGACCACCAGACGAGAGGCCACACAATGAGCTACCCACGGATCGATCTCGCGGGCGCGACGATCGCGATCACCGGCGCCGCACGCGGCATCGGGCTGGCCACCGCCCGGGCGTTCGTCGAGGCGGGCGCCTATGTCGCGCTCGGTGACCTCGACGAAGCCATGGCCGTGCAGGCCGCCGCCGAACTCGGCGACCACGCGGTGGGCCACGTGCTCGACGTCACCGACAAGGCTTCCTACGCGGCGTTTCTCCAGGCGACCACCCGGTGGCGCGGCCCGCTCGACGTGCTGGTGAACAATGCCGGCGTGATGCCGAACGGCCCGTTCCTGGAGCAGTCCGACCGGATCGACCAGCTCACGATGGACGTCAACGTCTTCGGCGTCATCCACGGTATGCGGCTGGCGCTGCCCGCGATGGTCGAGCGCGGCTACGGTCACGTCGTGAACGTCGCCTCGCTGGCGGGCAAGTTCCCGCTCAAGGGCCTGGCCGTGTACAACGCCAGCAAGTACGCGGTGGTCGGCCTGACCGCCGCTACCAGGCTGGAAATGGATGGCACCGGTGTCAGCGTGAGCGCGGTCCTGCCGTCGGCGGTGCGTACCGAACTCAGTTCCGGCATCGACTACGGCATCCTGCCCGCCGTCGATCCGGAGGACATCGCCGCCGCTGTTGTCCGCTCCGTCAGGACTCGGGCAGCCGAGACCGCGGTGCCCGGCTATGTCGGACTGATGGCGAACGCGTCCGGTTTGGTGCCGGAGTCGGTATTGCGGGCCTTGCGCAAGGTGGCGCACGACGACGCCGCGATCAACGGCGTCGACGACACTGTGCGGCGGGTCTACCTGGACCGCATCGAAAAGCAGTGAGCGGCGGGTAGACCGGGATCACTCCCGCTCGTGCAGGACCTGATCGACCAGTCCGTACTCGAGCGCGGTCTCGGCCGTGAACACCCGGTCGCGGTCGGTATCGCGGCGCAGGGTTTCCGAGGTCTGGCCCGTGTGCTTGGACAGGATCGCCTCGATCGCCGCGCGCATCCGGACGATCTCGTCGGCTTGCAGGATCAGGTCGGGGATGGTGCCCTGGCCGCGAGTCGCCGGTTGGTGCAACACGATTCGGGTGTGCGGGAGCATCGCGCGATGACCGGCCGCGCCACCGGCGAGCAGGACGGCTCCGACGGCGATCGCCTGGCCGACACAGGTGGTGTGCACCGGCGCCTTGATGAATCGCATGGTGTCGTACACGGCGAGCATGGCGGACAGGTCGCCGCCTTCGCAGTTGATGTAGAGGCTGATCGCCTGGCCGGGGCTGTCGGATTCGAGGTGCAGCAGCTGGGCGATGAGCGCGTTGGCGACGCCGGAGTCGATGGGGGTGCCGAGGTAGACGATGCGTTCGCTGAGCAGGTGCGAGTAGATGTCGGTGATTCGCTCACCGCCGCCGCGATGCTGCGACACCACATTGGGAATCGTGTAGGTCATGAGATCACTGCCCGCCTCTCCGTGTATTTCTGCCTGATTCGTCTGCCTCGTGGATCGTGTCGGCGGCAGGCGGTTGTGCTGTTGGTGTGCGTGTGCAATCAGTGGCGGCTGTCGGCGCGGGAAACAGTTTCATGCGGTGATTCCGATGCGGTGGCGGTTCGGGACGACCTGATCGAAGGACTCGACGATGTGGTCGATGAATCCGTACTCGAGGGCCTGGGGTGCGGTGAACCAGCGGTCGTGCAGCGAGTCCTCGTAGACACGGTCGAACGGCTGGCCGGTGTCGTCGGCGATGAGGCCCAGCACGGTGTCGACGGTGTAGCGCAGGTCATCGGCCTGCACCTCCACCTCCACCGCGCTACCGCCGATGCCCGCCGAGCCCTGGTGCATGAGGACGCGGGCGTGCGGCAGGGCGTACCGCTTTCCCGGTGCACCGGATGAGAGCAGGAATTGACCTGCGCTGCAAGCCAATCCGAGCGCCAGGGTGGACACCTCGCACGGAACGAGGCACATCACGTCGCGGATCGCCAGCATCGACGGCACCGAGCCGCCGGGGGAGTGGATCCACAGCGAGATCCCGGCCTCGGGGCTCTGGGCGCCGAGGGTGAGTAGTTGGGTGATGAGCAGGGTGCCGTTGTCGTCGTCGAGGGGGCCGTCGAGGACGAGGATTCGGCGGCCGAACAGTTGTTCGCGGGCTCGCCAGCTGAACATCGGGGTCTTGTCGTCGTGTGCCATGGGTCCACGGTGCCTCGCGCACACCCCGCGCGCCGCCATTGCTGCCCCCAGCAGATCCGCTCACAGCAGCAAGGTCGGTCGCCCGAAGCTCCAGCGCAGGCGCGGGCCTCGGGCGGGCTCCGGACAGGGAAAGGGCCCGGTGTGGCGAAATCGCGGCACCGGGCCCTTCGGGCGAACTACTTGGCGTCGAATTCCCGTGCGCGCAAGGAGCGTTCGATGCCCGCTCGGCCCTCGGAGACCAGGCGGTACAGGGCGGGTGGGTGGTCGCCTGCCAGGAACTCGTCGGCCTTGGTGACGGCTTCCTCGCTGATCGCCCAGTGCGGGTACAGCCCGATCACGACGGTCTGGGCGACCTCGCTCGAGCGGCGGTCCCAGACGGCGGGGATCTCGGCGAAGTACTTGTCCACGTACGGTGCGAGCACCGCACCCTGACCGGCCGGGGCGAACCCGCCGACGATGGCGCGGGCGGTGATGTTGGGCACCGAGTCGTCGCCCATCACCGTGTCCCAGGCCTGCGCCTTGACCTCGGGGATCGGGCGTGCGGTGGCCGCGGTGGCGGCCTGGCGTTTACCTGCCGCGGTCGGGTCGCCTTGCAGTTCGGCGTCGATGGTCGGCGAGGCCGGACCGTCGGCGTCGATCCGGCCCGCGGCGGCCAGCGCGGTGATGATGCGCCAGCGCAGGTCGGTGTCGACGGTGAGACCGGGCAGACCGGCTGCCGCCGGGTCGGCGTCGAGGAGCCGCGCCAGCACCTCGACGTGGCGCGATTCCAGCTTCGCCCCGGTCAGCGCGTTGACGAAGGCGAGCTGACGGTCCGAACCCGCCTCGGCGGCGCGGGCCAGCTCGAGCAGCCGGTCGGCGTATGCCGCCCAGCCTTCCTGCTCTGCCCACGCCGGATCGGCGTAGCTCGAGATGGCGGTGTTGGCCTGCATGAGCAGTCGCTGCACCACCCCGATCTCGGACTCGGAGCCGATCCCGCGCTGCACGAGTGCCACGAAATCGCGGGCCTTCATCTCGGCCTGACGGGTCATCTCCCAGGCGGCCGACCAGGCCAGCGTGCGCGGCAGCGAGTCGGCGATGTCACCGACGCGCTGCACGACCACGTCGAGCGAATCGGCGTCCAGGCGCAGCGAGCAGTAGGTGAGGTCGTCGTCGTTGACCAGCACCAGCGCGCCGCGCGGCACGCCGACCAGCTCGGGCACCTCGGTGCGCCCGGTGGCGTCCAGGTCGAGTTCGACCCGGTCGGTGCGCACCAGCTTGCCGTCGACATCGTCGTAGACACCGATCGCGATGCGGTGCACGCGGTACTCGCCCGCACCGGGCGCGGCACCTTCCTGCACGACCGCGAAGCTCGAGAACGTGCCGTCCGCCGCGACGACGAAATCGGGGCGAAGGATGTTGAGGCCGGTGGTCTTGAGCCACTGCGCACCCCAGTCCGACAGATCACGACCCGAGGCCTTCTCCAGCGCCGCGAGCAGATCGTCGAAAGTGGCGTTGCCGTAGGCGTGTTCGGCGAAGTAATCGCGCAGGCCCGCCAGGAACGGCTGGAGTCCTACGTAGGCGACGAGCTGCTTGAGCACCGAAGCGCCCTTGGCGTAGGTGATTCCGTCGAAGTTGACCTCCACCGCGTGCAGGTCGGGGATGTCGGCGGCGATCGGGTGGGTCGAGGGCAGCTGGTCCTGGCGGTAGGCCCAGGACTTCTCCACATTCGCGAAAGTGGTCCAGGCGCTGGTGTATTCGGTGGCCTCGGCCTGGCACAGTACCGAGGCGAAGGTCGCGAACGACTCGTTCAGCCACAGGTCGTCCCACCACTTCATGGTGACCAGGTCGCCGAACCACATGTGCGCCATCTCGTGCAGCACGGTCTCGGCGCGACGCTCATAGGACGCGCGGGTCACCTTGGACCGGAACACATAGTCCTCGAGGAAGGTGACAGCGCCGGCGTTCTCCATCGCGCCCGCGTTGAACTCCGGCACGAACAGCTGGTCGTACTTGCCGAAGGCGTACGGCACGCCGAAGTTGTTGTGGTAGAACTCGAAACCCTGTTTGGTCTCTGTGAACAGCCGTTCGGCGTCCATGTGGTCGGCCAGCGACGCACGGCAGTACAGGCCCAGCGGGATCTCGCCACTCGCGTCGATGAAGGTGTCGGACCACTTCGCGTACGGGCCCGCGATCATGGCGACCAGGTAGGTGCTCATCCGCGGGGTGGTGGCGAACGTGTGGCGCACGACCGCGCCGACCTCGAGCTGTTCGATATCGGCGCCGTTGGAGATGACCACCCAGTCCTCGGGCGCGGTGGCGACGATGTCGAAGGTGGCCTTGAGATCGGGCTGATCGAAGCAGGCGAACATCCGCTTGGCATCGGCGGTCTCGAACTGCGAGTACAGGTACACGTTGTCGTCGGTCGGATCCACGAAGCGGTGCAGACCCTCACCGGTGTGCGAGTACTCGCAGTCGGCCTCGACCACCAGCTCGTTGTTCTCGGCCAGCCCCGGCAACGCGATTCCGGTCGACTCGTCGTAGGAGCTCACATCGAGCGCGACGCCGTTGAGCACCGCCGACCGCACGCGCGGCGCGACCAGATCGATGTAGGTGTCGGCACCGGGGGTGGCGGTGAAGCTGACAGTGGTCTTCGACCCGAAGGTGTCGGACACCTCGGACCCCGCTCCGCGCGGCTGATCGGTGAGGTCGAGTTCGATCCGGTAGTTCTGCACGGCCACTACGGCCGCGCGTTCGACCGCCTGGTCGCGGGTGAGATTCGGGGCGGACATTGATCTCCTTCGTCGTCGACGAACACGGCACGGTAGTTCGGCGTCCACAATGCCACTTGCCGTCGGCCCCCGCTCACGAGTTTCCCGCCCACGCCGGCGTGACGGTCGTGCGGCCACCCTCCGGCCGTGGCGCGGATCACGAGGAGAGCGACCGACTCCGCGTCGCGGTGACCAGGCGTGATTCGGCCCTCGGGGCCGTCTGTACAGTTCGTACATACTCAGTATGTAGACGACCCATGATTCGGAGGCTCGACGTTGAAGCATGTGCACGCCGGGAAAGTTCGTGACCTCTACGAGGACGGCGATACCCTGCTGCTCGTCGCGTCGGACCGGGTCTCGGTCTACGACGTGGTGCTGCCGACGCCGATTCCCGACAAGGGCGCGCTGCTGACGCAGCTGTCGAACTGGTGGTTCGAGTACTTCACCGGCATCCCGAATCACGTGGTCTCGGCGACCGACGTGCCCGCGGAGTTCGCCGGACGTGGGATCCGGGTGAAGCCGTTGAAGATGCTGGCTGTCGAGTGCATCGCGCGGGGATATCTGACCGGGTCCGGCCTCAAGGAGTACCAGCGGTCGGGGACCGTGTCGGGGATCGCGCTGCCCGCGGGGTTGCGTGACGGCGACAAGCTGCCGGAGCCGATCTTCACGCCGTCGACGAAGGCGTCCGAGGGCCACGACGAGGCGATCAGTTTCGCCGATGTGGTGAACCAGGAGGGCCGTGAGGTGGCCGAGAAGCTGCGCGATCTGACCCTCGAGATCTACTCGCGCGGGGCCGAGCACGCGGCGAAGGCCGGCGTGATCGTGGCCGATACGAAGGTCGAATTCGGGTGGGACGGTGACGTTCTCACCCTCGGTGACGAGGTGCTGACCTCGGACTCCTCGCGCTTCTGGCCCGCCGACGAGTGGGAGCCGGGTCGAGCCCAGCGCTCCTTCGACAAGCAGTTCGTGCGCGACTGGTCGACCTCCACCGGCTGGAACAAGGAATACCCGGGCCCCGAGATCCCCGCCGATGTCGTCGAAGGTACTCGCCGCAAGTACGAAGAGGCCTACGAGCGCATCACCGGCCAGAAGTGGGCCGGAATCCAGGCGTGACTCGAGCGGCGCCGGTCGACGCACCAGCGCCACCATCGTTCGCCCGTCGAACACGGTGCGGGCCTGGCGTGGTCCTGTGGCGTCAGTGCACGGGTGCGTCGACGCCTTTGACCGCGCAGATGTGGTTCATGTTCTCCCTACCCCAGGCGCCGAGTGCGGCAAGGGCCGCGTTGAGCGACACCCCGCGCTCGGTGAGTGAGTACTCGACCTTCGGGGGAACCTGCGCGTAGACCTCGCGATGGATGATCCCGTCGTGTTCGAGCTCGCGCAGTTGCTGGATCAGCATTTTCTCGGTCACGCCGGGAATCAGGCGTTTCAGGTCGCCGAAGCGCTGGGTGCCGGTGGACAGGGCCCACAGGATCAGCGCTTTCCACTTACCGCCGACGACGTCGAGCGCGGCGTCGAGTTCGCAGGAATACGGACGCACTCGCTGCTGCATGGTGTCCTTACTTACCTTTTGGTGGGTATTGCACTTCATAGTCGGTACTTGTCGATTGTAGCGCAGCAGGCAAATCTAGAAGTGCGTTGCCGAACCGGCAGCAAGAACTTCGACGCAAAGGCAGCTATGACGAATTCAACGGCAGCACAGCGTGTTTCGGTGATCGGCCTCGGCGCGATGGGCACCGCGCTGGCCGAGGCGCTGTTGGCGGGCGGTCATCAGGTGGTGGTGTGGAACCGCACCGCGGCGCGGGCCGAAGCGCTGGTGGCGCAGGGCGCGCGGGTGGCCGCGACCGCGGCCGAGGCGATGGCGGCGGCCGATCTGGTCATCCTGTGTGTTCTCGACGACGCTGCCGTGCGCGAGCACATCGAGCCCGCCGCAGCGCTGGTGCGGGGCCGAACGGTGGTCAACCTGACCACCACGACTCCTGAGCAGGCACGTGCGCTGGGCAGGTGGGCCGCGGCCAACGAGGTCGAGCTGATCGACGGCGGCATCATGGCATCGCCCGAAATGATCGGCGGCGCGGCTTCGCTCGTGATCTACAGCGGGGCGACCGCGGCATTCGATCGTCACCGGTCGGTGCTGGAACTGTTCGGCCGGGCCGAATTCGTCGGCGCGGATCTCGGTGCCGCCGCCATGTACGACCTGTCGATCCTCGGCGGGATGTATGCCATGTTCGCCGCGTTCCGCCAGGGCGGCACGATGGTCCGCACCACCGGCGGTACCGCGGCGCACCTGGCGGCGCTGATGGTCCCGTTCCTGCAGGCGATATCGACCTCGCTGACCGCGCAGGCCGTCGGCATCGACACCCCCGCCGACTACGTGCAGATCCAGAGCGACGAGTTCACCGCCGCCGCCATCGATCTGATCGACAAGGCGGCGGTCGAATCAGGCACGTCCACAGACCTTTTCGGTGTGCTGCGCCGTACGCTCACCGGGCTCTGAGCCGATTCGCGCCGCCACCGAGAGCCGGTGGTGGCGACGGGATCAGCGCGCGCGGCCTGGTGTTCGGCCGACCGGCGCGGTGGGGCGGTCGGCCGAACGGTCGTTGTCAGGCGGCGACGCGACTCGCGGCGAGCAATGCGTCGACGAAGCCCTCGGCTTTCGCGTCGAAGGCGGCGTAGTGGGTGGTCCGCGCGTCCCCGCTGATCGCCTCACCGATCACGAGATTGCCTTCGGCGTCGAGACTTTGGGGCTGCTCCTCGGCATCGGGAAGCAGGCCGACCCGCGAGTCGGCGAAACCGCTGTAGTAGGCCAGGCCCTCGTTGAGCTGGGCTTCCAGTAGCTGCTGCATGCCGGGGATGATCGCGTCATCGGCTGTCGCTCCGGCCAATCCGAGCCACAGGATGCGCTTGCCTGCCAGCCGCGGCTTGCTGCGGCCGTAGGCGAAACCGTAGTTCCATACGGCGTCGATCCAGCCTTTGAGCAGGGCGGGCACACTCTGCCAGTAGACCGGGAACACCACGACCACGATGTCGGCGGCCAGCATGCGCCGCATGTGCGCCTCGGCGGTGGGGGAGTAGATCTTGTCGCGGTTGCCCCACTCGGGCTGGTCGGCGACGGTCATCCGCGGGTCGAAGTTCTCGGTCTGCAGATCGAGGAAATCGACCGTGTACCCGGCGGCGGTGAGGCGGCCGACAGCGCGGTCGGCGACATGGGCGGACAGCGAGTCGGAGCGGTGATGGCCCAGGACCACGAGCGCGGTGGGACCCGGTGCCGAGGGATCGGTGGTGCTCGATCCGGTGGTGGTCAGTTCGGCGGTGGCAGTCGTGGTGGCGGCGGACTGGGTCACGGTGAGCTCCTGTTCGATCGGGTGCGGGCTGGTCGGCCCGGTCGCTTCAGTCAACCGTGGATCGCGTGGACGATCTATGGGCGATCATCTCCAGTCGATAGGAATTCGTCTACGCTGGTGGAGTGGATCCGTTGAGTTCGTTGCTGAGCGGCATTCGTGCCGAAGGATCGGTCGTGGCCCATGCGGTACTGCGACCACCGTGGACGATTCGTTTCGCCGACCGTGCGCCCTTGATCATGGTGACGGTGCTGCGTGGCGGCGGCACCCTGGTGCTCGCTGACGGATCACGCACGACTCTGATCGCCGGTGACACCGCGCTCGTGCAAGCGGGTGAGCCCTTCCATCTGGCAGACACGCCCGCCGCGCTCGGCCGTCCACACGAGCGCTACGAGCTGTCCTGTTTCGTGCCGGACGGCTTCGGTCCCACCGACATCAGTTGTGCGACATCGGAATTGATCGTCACGCCGGCGACAACCGGTGCGCCCGGCGAGACTTCGCTGCTCGTCGGCGCCTATCGGGCATCGGGGCGACGCCACGAACGGCTGTTGCGAGCGCTACCGCAGGTGATGGTGGTCCACGAAGACCCGGAAATGTGTTTGTGGCTGGAACAATCCGCCGCCGACGCGATCCGGTTCAGCGCGGGCTCGCAGGCGCTGATGGACCGGCTGCTGGACTGGGCGCTGGTCTGCACGCTGCGCTCCTGGCTGGCCGAACAGCAGCATTGCGCGCCCGCCTGGTACCGGGGGATGGCCGACCCGATCGTCGGCCCGGCGCTCACCGCCATCCACGACCGGCCGTTCCACCGCTGGACCGTGGCGAGCCTGGCCACCGAGGCGGCGGTCTCGCGCGCCCTGTTCGCTCGGCGCTTCACCGAGGTGATGGGCGAACCGCCACTGGCCTACCTCACCGAATGGCGCATGGCCGAAGCCGAAGAGCTGCTCGCCGACCCCGCGCGCAGCGTCGCCCAGGTGGCGACCACGGTCGGCTATTCCGACGCCTTCGGCTTCAGCGCGGCTTTCAAACGACTCCGCGGGACGAGTCCCACCGAGTTCCGGGCCGCGCTGGTGTAGGGCGGGCATCGTGTTCGATGCCCGCCCGCCGGCAGGTGGGTCAGTTCCTCGGTGTGAGCAGGACCAAGGGGATCTCGCGTGTGGTTTTCGTCTGATAGTCGGCGTAGCCCTTGTAGGCCTCGGTGACCCGAGGCCACAGTGCCGCGCGTTCGTCGGGGGTGGCGACGTGGGCTGTCATCGGGCGCACGGGGCCGTTGCGCAGTGACACCTCGACGTTCGGGTTGTCGCGCAGGTTCACGAACCAGGAGGGATGGGTGGGGTCGCCGCCGCGGGAGGCGACGATGACGATCGTGTCGCCGTCGATGATCGGCGCGGTCAGCATGACCTTGCGCGGCTCGCCGGATTTGCGGCCGATCGTGGTGAGTTGCAGGGACGGCATCCCGAAGAACGAGTTGCCGAGGCGTCCGCCGGTCACCGTGAGCAGGGTGCGGTGGACTCTGTTCATGATCTTCAGCTGCAGGTCGCTGGGCATAGCTGAAATCTACCCCGATCTCAGTGCAGCTGATCGGTGAGGCGGTCGAGGAAGGGGCGCTGGCCTTTGCCGAGCTTTTCCCGCGCCGTGGCGGGGTCGAACCAGTCCGCCCGGTCGATCTCGGGGAATTCCGCGACCTTGCCCGACCGTGGCGGCCACTGCATCTCGAATGTGCCCGGCACGACATCGGCCGGGTCGAGATCGCCCTCGACCGCCCACACGG
>NZ_JBHWZY010000098.1:5432-12643 GCF_042727815.1 Nocardia sp. NPDC060220 | reverse complement strand
GGAGTAATAGCAGCTCACCAGGTACGACATGATCGACTGGTCGTCGATCTGCTTGAACCGGATGTTGAGGCTCGGCTCGTATTCGTCGGGAATTCCGGTCTGATGCAGCCCCACGACGCCCTGATCCTTCTCACCGATGCGCATCGCCATGATCGATGTGGTCTGGGTGTCGCTGACCGGGATCTTGCCGCACGGCAGCAGGGGGACGCCGCGCCAAGCGGGCACCCGGTGCCCCTGGTACTCCACGGGGTCGGGGTACAGACCGCGACGCGAACACTCGCGACCGAACGCGGCGATCGCTTTCGGATGTGCGAGAAAGAATTTGGTGCCGCGCCGCATGCTGAGCAGCTCGTCCATGTCGTCAGGGGTCGGCGCGCCGGATTCGGTGGTGATGCGCTGTTTGAGGTCGCAGTTGTGCAGCAGGCCGAACTCGGCATTGTTCACCAGGTCGTACTCGCGTCGCTCGTAGAGCGCCTCGACGGTGAGCCGCAACTGCTGGTCGACCTGGTTCATCGGATCGTTGAACAGGTCGGCGACGCGGGTGTGCACGCGCAGCACGCTCTGGGCCAGGCTGAGTTCGTATTCGCGGGGGCTGGCGTCGTAGTCGACGAAGGTGCCCTCGAGCAGCGGTTCGCCGGAGTGGCCCGAGGAGATCTCGATATCGGCTTCACCCTTGGAGTTCTGGAGCCGGCTCGACCGCTGGGCCGCTTCGGTGCGGATCTGATCCAGCTCCGGGTTCAGTTCGAGAAATTGCTCGAATTGTTGTCTCGGCAGGCAGAGAATGGTGGTTCTGGTCACCGTCTTGACCGTGTCCGGCCAGATCGCCGAAGGATCGGTGAGCATTTCCTCGCCGTAATAGTCGCCGCCGGACAGCAGGCCGAGTTTGGTCGACTCGCCGTATTGACCGGAGCCGAGCCGGGCGAGTTTTCCGTGCACGACGAGGATCACCTGATCCATCGGATTGCCGAATTCGGCGACGACCGATCCCGGATCGAGGTCGTATTGCACGAATTTGTCCGCGAGTGGGCGCAGGAGTTCGTCGTCGTCGATAGTGCGCAGTGGCGGAAGCTCACGGAGTTCCTGCGGAATCACCCTGGCCCGGGATCCGTCGACGACGAATTCCACCTCGCCGTTGCCGACGGTGTGGGTGAGCCTGCGGTTGACCCGGTAGATACCGCCCGCGACCTGCACCCATGGCAGTGCGCGTGAGAGCCAGCGCGAGCTGATGCCCTGCATCTGCGGTTCGGATTTGGTGGTATGTGTCAGTTTGTGCGCGGCCGTGGTACTCAGGCTCTTGCGCACGGAATTGTCTGTGGGCAACGGCATTTCGATGGTCATGGGATATGTCCTCACCTCGGGACGGAAATCGGCACGGCCGATCGACCTGTGTGGCGCGACAATGCGCGACAGGCTCGGGTGTGGGTCATGGTGCGAAGCGAATGGTCCTGCGCGGATAACCGGGCGTGTGAAACGGTGTTACACGAAATCTGATGCGTGTCAGTACGTTCCGGACGATAACGATGGTAGGCGGTTGCGGTGGCCGCGCGCCGGATATTCGGGAAAACATGGTGATGACCGGGAGAACCGTTGTGCGGGAGGCGATTGCGGACAGCTGGGTGTCCGGGAGTCGCCCGCGATGTGTTCTCTGTGCCGATGCTCGCCCGCATCGCGGCGGCCACCTCTGCCATGGGCTGCCGGTTCCCGGGCGATCTCGGCGTGACGACGAACCGTACGAGAGTTGTGACCTCAGTGTTATCGGCCGTTGAGCGGGGCATGTGATTCGAATCGCCGGAACATGCGGCCTGTCACAGCCGACACATAATGGAGGTCCGATGTGGCAAGCTCATATGAGCACATCGGGGTGTGTGAGGTGTGTCACTTTGAGCAGGTAGGGCCAGGTGGGAACGGTGGATATCAGTCCAAAAGGTGTGGTCGGTTCGGTGCAGCGGTTGCTGGCTACCGCGCAGAACGGGCTGGAGGTGATCCGCTTCGGCGGGTTGTCACACGATGTCGAGTCCTCGCCCTTCGAGGTCGTCGAGCGCCGACGCATGTACCGGCTGCGACATTACTTCCCCGACGATACGACGCCGGGGCGTCCGGTGGCGCTGCTGGTGCCACCGTTGATGGTGAACGCCGACATCTGGGACGTCAACGCGGCAGGCGGCGCGGTCGGCATTCTGCACGAGAGCGGAATCGACTGCTGGGTCATCGATTTCGGCTCACCCGCGACCGAGGAGGGCGGCTGGGAACGCGACCTGGCCGACCACGTGCTCGCGGTGAACTCCGCCATCGACACCGTCTGTGAGGCCACCGGCGCGCAGCTGCATGTGATGGGGTACTCCCAGGGCGGCATGTTCGCCTACCAGACCACTGCCTACCGCTACGGCAAGGGCGTGGCCTCCATCGTCACCTTCGGCAGCCCTGTCGACATAGTCAACGGGATGCCGTTCGGTCTGCCCTACGGTCTGGTTTCCGAAGTCGCCGATTTCCTCGCCGACCACGTGATGCACCGGCTGCCGATCACCGAATCGATGGTACGCATCGGCTTCCAGATGCTCGACCCGGTGAAGACCGCCAAGTCGCGCATCGACTTCCTGCTGCAATTGCACGATCGGGAAGCGCTGCTGCCCAAGGAACGTCAGCGCCGCTTCCTCAACAGCGATGGCTGGGTGGGGTATTCGGGTCCGGCGGTGGCCGATCTGCTCAAGCAGTTCGTCGCCCACAATCGAATGATGCTCGGCGGATTCGTGATTCGCGACCACCCGGTGTCGCTCGCTGAGCTCAAGTGCCCGATCCTGGCCTTCGTCGGCGAGGTGGACGACATCGGTCAGCCCGCCGCGGTGCGTGGCATCGTGCGGGCCGCCCCCAATGCCGAGGTGTACGAAGCGAGTTTGGTGGCAGGCCATTTCGGGCTCGTCGCCGGTTCGACGGCCACCAACCACACCTGGCCGATGGTGCGCGACTGGATCGCCTGGATGGACGGCAACGGCACCCTGCCCGAGCAGATCGTGCCCATGCAGGAACACGTCGCGAGCAACGCGCCGCGCACCGCCGCCACCCGGATGGTGCACACCGCCGCCGGCCTGGCCGAGGCGGGCGCGGGTGTCGGCAAGGCACTGGAAGGCATCGCGGGCAACACGATTCGCGGATCGCTCGAAATGGCGGGGGAGGCGGCGCGGGCACTGCCCCGGCTGACCAGGCTCGGGATGATCCAGCCGCACACCCGCATCTCGCTCGGCAAGCTGCTCAGTGAGCACGCGAGCCGCGCACCGCAGAAGGACCTGGTCCTCTTCGACGACCGGGTGCACACCAATGCCGCCGTCGAGGAGCGCGTCGACAATGTCGTGCGCGGCCTGATCTCGGTCGGCATCCGCCCCGCCATGCGCGTCGGCATCATGATGGAGACGCGTCCGAGCGCCCTGGCCTCGGTCGCGGCGCTCTCGCGCATCGGCGCCGTCGCGGTGCTGCTGGCGCCGGGCGCCGAACTCGACCGGGCCATCGAGCTGACCGGCGTGCAGACGCTGATCGCCGATCCGGAGAACCTGCGCACCGCCGCCGCGACGGCCGCCAGGGTGCTGGTACTCGGCGGCGGCGACAGCCGCGCACTCGCGGTGCCGACCAGCGATCGTGTGATCGACCTCGAGCAGATCGACCCGGCGAAGGTCCGGGTGCCCGCCTGGTACCGGCCGAACCCGGGCCTGGCGCGCGAACTCGCGTTCGTGCTCGTCCTCGGCTCCGGCGAGCGCCTGGAGGCGAAGTACATCACCAACCACCGCTGGGCCCTGTCGGCGTTCGGCACCGCGAGCGCGGCCGACCTCGACCGTCGTGACACGGTGTACTGCCTTGCGCCACTGCACCATTCGTCTGGGCTGCTGGTGAGCCTCGGCGGGGCGATCGCCGGTGGCAGCCGCATCGCGCTCGCTCGGCCGATGGACATGGATCCGGGCCGGTTCGCCGAAGAGGTGCACCGCTACGGCGTCACCGTCGTCACCTACACCTGGACGATGCTGCGCGACCTGCTCGACTCCCAGGTCTTTCCCGCAGGGCACAACCACCCGATCCGGCTGTTCATCGGTTCCGGTATGCCCGCGGGTCTGTGGCGGCGCACCATCGAACAGTTCGCCCCGGCCAGGGTGCTCGAGTTCTACGCCTCGATCGACGGCGACGTGGTGCTGGCGAATGTCACCGGCGCCAAGATCGGATCGAAGGGCAGGCCGGTTCCCGGCACCGCGCGGGTCGAATTGGTCGCCTACGACCCGGTCAGCGAGCAGATCCTCGTCGGCGACGACGGGTTCGCCCGCCGCTGCGCCGACAACGAACCCGGGCTGCTGCTCGGCAAGGCCGTCGACGGGGGCGACATCTCCGACGGTGGGCTGCGCGGTGTGTTCCGCGCCGGTGACGCCTGGTGGCCGACGGAGAACCTTTTCCGGCGTGACAGCGACGGTGACTACTGGTTGGTCGACCGTCGCGACACCGTGATCCGTGCCGTGCGCGGCCCGGTGTTCACCCAGCCGATCGTGGACGTGCTCAACGACATCACCCCGGTCGACATGGAGGTCGCGTTCGGGCTGAAGACCGCGGCAGGCGTGATCGCGGCGGCCGCCCTGAGCGTGCGTGACGGGTTCCGGATCGAACCGGGCGATGTCACCGAGGCGATGCGCGGGCTGGAGCCCGGCCAGCGCCCTGACCTGGTCTACGTCGTCGACGAGATCCCGCGCAGTTCCAGCTTCCGCCCCTCGGCATCGGCGATCCAGGCCGCGGGTCTGCCCAAGGCCGGACCGGGTACCTGGATCTACAACCGGGAGACCGAAGCGTACGAAGTGCTCAGCAACGCCGCGGCGGCGACGCTGTTCGGCGGAAGCTGACCGCACAACGCGAAGGCCGCCCGGCAGAAACCGGGCGGCCTTTGTTCGATTGCGGCTAGACCTGGTATTCGGTGACCGCGTCGACGACGCGACCGAGCTGAGCCTCGCTCAGCAGCGGCCACAGCGGCAGGCGCACGATCGTCGCCGAGAAGTTCGCCGAGCGGGTGCACGGCACCGGGGTCCGGCCGTACTTGAGGCCCGCGGGGCTCGAATCCAGCGGAATGTAGTGGAACGGCGCGACGATGCCGCGTTCGGCGAGGTGGGCGATGATGCCGTCGCGGCTGTCCTCGCTGGGCATCCGCAGGTAGAACAGGTGCGCGGTGTGGCCCGCGTCGGCGGGCACCGTCATCGGGCGCACGTCGTTGCGTGCCGCCCAGTCGGGCAGCGCGGCCGCGTAGGTGTCCCACACGCGGTGGCGGTTGGCCTGGATGGTGTCGAACTCGGCCAGCTGGGCGTCGAGCACGGCGGCGTTGAGCTCGCTGGGCAGGTAGCTGGAACCGATGTCCTGCCAGGAGTACTTGTCGACCTGCCCGCGCAGGAAGCGAGCGCGGTCGGTGCCCTTCTCCCGCATGATCTCGGCGCGCCCCATCAGGATCTCGTCCGACAGCAGCAGCGCGCCGCCCTCACCGCAGTGCACGTTCTTCGTGTCGTGGAAACTCTGCGTGCCGAGGGTGCCGATCGTGCCGAGCTGTCTGCCCCGCCAGGTGCCGCCCAGACCGTGTGCGTTGTCCTCGATGATCGCCACGCCGTGCTGGGCGGCCAGCGCGAGCAGCGGCTCCATGTCGGCGGCGACACCGCCGTAGTGCATCACCACGATGGCCTTGGTGCGGTCGGTGATCGCGGCCGCCGCGGCGACGGGGTCGATATTGCCGGTGGACTCGTCGATGTCGACGAACACGCAGGTGGAACCACGCAGGGCCATCGAGGTGGCCGCGGAGGTGAACGCGAAACTGGGGACGATCACCTCGTCGTCGGGACCCAGCTCCAGCAGCAGCGCGCCCAATTCGAGCGCGTGCGTGCAGGAGGTGGTGAGCAGCGCGTGATCGGCGCCGGTGATGGCTTTGATCTTCGCCGTCGCCGACTTGGTGAACTGACCGTCGCCGTGACTGTGATCGGAATCGAGCACGGTCATCAGATTGGGGCGTTCAGCGGCAGCGCGGAACGGCCTGCTGAAGATGATGCGGTCGCTCACGCGCAATGGCCCTTCTCCGTCGCGGCTGCCGGTACCGCGGCGTCGACTCGATGGTTCACGGCCGGCGCATGCATCGTATCCGGGCGCGGTGTCGGGGTCTGCACGGTGAGGTAGAGCGGCTTGCCGACCAGGATGTGCAGTGCGACACCGAGATACTCGGCGATCAGGCCGAGCGAGAACAGCATCGCGCCCGAGCACAGCAGCATCACGACGATGATCGACGCCCAGCCCTCGGGATCGTGGTTGTCCTGCGTCAACGCCTGCACGATCACCACCGCGGCCATGATCACCCCGGCCAGCGCGAGGGTGACCCCGAGCATGCTCACCAGTCGCAGGCCGCGAGTGCCGCTGCACAGCACCATCTTCCAGAACAGGGAGAACAGGCGGCGATAGTTGTAGCCGGACTCCTCGCGCCCTTCGGCGCGC
Organism: Nocardia sp. NPDC060220; assembly: GCF_042727815.1. Lineage (NCBI taxonomy): Bacteria > Bacillati > Actinomycetota > Actinomycetes > Mycobacteriales > Nocardiaceae > Nocardia > Nocardia sp. NPDC060220. The sequence continues at coordinate 6,160 of NZ_JBHWZY010000098.1, read as the reverse complement.
AGCACCACCGGCACCGAGACCGTATTGCCGACGACCCAGGTGAGCGCCACGTCCAGGTACACGCCGTTGGCCGCGACCTCGGCGAGCTGGCGGCCGATGTCGCCGCGGATCAGCCGGAAGCTCTCGAAGCGCGTCGAATCCGGGAACGCGAACACCGTCGCGAGCACGATCTTGGCGCCGCGTGAGGTGAGATTGCGCAGGAAGCCGTGCGGGCGGGTATTGGACGGTTTCGAATAGACCAGGTCCGCGCGCGAGGCCAGCGCCGCGTCGAGGAAGTCCGCGATGAACGCGGGGTCGTGCTGACCGTCCTCGTCCATCGTGACGATCCAGTCGCCCTGTGCCGCCGCCATACCGGCGATCGTCGCCGCGTCCTGACCGAAGTTGCGGCTCAACCACACCGCGCGCACCTGCGGGAAGGACCCTTCCAGTTCCTGCAGGACGACATCGGAGCGGTCGGGGCCGTTGTCGTGCACGAGGATGATCTCCTCGACCGCGAACCGGGCGCCCGCCGCGGTCGTACTCGGGCCCGTCAGCCGGTCCAGCTCGGCGACCAGTGCCGCGATCGTGTCCTCGCCCCGATACACCGGGACGACCACCGATACCGAATGCACCGGGCTCGATCCGTTGCGATCGGGCGCGCCCGATCCGACGGCCATGTAGGGGGGGGGCAAAGGTGCGGACCGAATAGGGAAATCCGACGAAGTACTATTTTGTGTAGTGTTTTACAC
>NZ_JBHWZY010000098.1:0-5422 GCF_042727815.1 Nocardia sp. NPDC060220 | reverse complement strand
CAGATGGAGACCTTCCTGACCGTGCTCGCCGAGTTCGGCGCCTACCCGGCGGTGGGGGGGGGGGGGGGCGACCCCGAGCGGCCGGGCCGGGCGGCCCCCCCCCCCCCCACGACAGTGTCGGGCCTGGACAAAGGTGCGGACGGAATCGGCATCGCGGACACTTTCGGTGTTTCGGAGGTATTGACCCAGCAGTGTGCGCACTTTAACACCGGCGCGTGACACGTCGGTGGAAGCGATCCCGCTGTGCGACGGTGCCAGTCGGGCCGTGTGCCTGTAGGGTCTGGTCCTCGTGGTGGAAAGTAGAACCCCGTCCCGTCGTTCCGTCTATATCTGGGGCTTGATCACCTCCCTCGGAGTGATCGCGGGCTATGGTGCGGTTCTCCTGGCCAACGTTCGGCACTTCTATACCGACGACACCGAATCGCAGTACGTCCCGCTGTGGGTGATGCTCGGCAACCGGCTGCGCAACGGTGATCTGCCGGTGATGGTGCCCGAGCACTGGATGGCCGGGAACTACTCGATCGAGGAAGCCGGGCTGCTGAATCCGCCGCAGCTGCTGATCGATCTCATCGCGCCCTCGGTGGACAACCTGGTGCTGTACGCGACCGTGGTGAAGCTGATCTTCGCGATCGTCCTCGGACTCGGCGTCTACCGGATCTGCCTGGCCTACGGCTCCCGGGTGCAGTGGGCGGCGCTGGCCGGGGTCTCGATTCCGTTCACCGGCTGGTTGCTGTTCTTCGACGAGGCCAGCTGGATGACCGCCTTCACCGGCACCGCGTGGATGGTGCACGCGTGGGCGTCGGGCGTGCGCTACTCGCGCGGTCGCGGCGGGCCGATCCCCGTGTTCGTGTATCTCTACCTGGCGATTTCGGTGCAGTACATCTTCCCGGCGGTGGAAGCCGGCCTGATGATCGGCGCGGTCGCGGTCGGTGAGCTGATCTACCAGCGGACCTGGCGCCCGTCGCTGAAACTGCTGACGGTGGCCGGCTTGGCGGCGCTGGCCGGAGCGGCGACCTACCTGCCGAGCATGCTGTCGGCGAAGGTCACCTGGCGTGGCACCGCTCAGATCAACAACGACATGTTCCTCACGGTGCCGTGGTCGGAATCGCTGAACGCGAGCCTGCCCTCGACCCTGCCCGCGTTCACCTCGTGGTGGGGTTACGTCCAGCCGCTGCCGGTGGTCTACATCGCCTGGTTCCTGATTCCGGCCTTGGCGTTCATCGACTGGGGCAAGGCGCGCGCGGCCTGGCGCGAACTCAGCGGCATCGGCCTGTTCGCGATCGCTGCGCTGATGTGGACGGCCGGCCCCGGCACGATCGGCCCGCTGCGCTGGCCCGCCCGCGTGCTGCCGATGGTGGCGCTGGGTCTGCTGCTGCTGGTGTGCGTGCTGCTCGGGCGGTTCGCGACCTTCAAGGACTGGCGTGCGCGGGGTATCGCGGCGGCCGTGCTGATCGGGCTGCTGTGGGTGCGCTCGTTCTCCGCCGACCCACACAACTGGATCGCGCATGTGATCGCCGCGCTGGCCATCGCCGCGCTCGGGGCCGCGCTGGTGTGGCTGGCGGTGAACAAGGGGATCTCGGCGGCGGTGGCGCTGGCGATCATCGCGGTGTCCCCGATCGCGTATGTCCAGGTGGAACGGGCACAGCCGACGCCGATGAGCTGGAATCTGCCCAGCGATCGGGCCGCGGCGCGCGCGGCGTTCCCGGAATTCGCGGGGACCACGCTGCAGCTCGGCGATCGCGCGCTGATCCAACCGGGGGAGCGCACCCTCGACGGTGCCTACGGCTCGCTGGTGTTCGGCAACTACGCCAAGGACATCGAGCGCACCTATGTCAGCGGCTATACCCCGAACGGTCACTTCTGGTTCGGCGACATGCTCTGCATGCGCTGGGACACCAGCGTGTGCCCCGACGCCTACCGCCGCGCGTTCGCGGTCGAGCCGTCGACGGGCAAAACGGTCGTCGATCTGATGAACATCGACCGGGTGGTGCTGCAACGCGCGCTCTACCCGGCCGCGCGGACCGAGCCCGCGCCCGAGGGGTGGAAGTGGGTCGACTACCCCGGCCACGAGAACTACATCTCGGTCCTCGAACGTGCGGACGGCCTGATCTCCACCCGCAACGGCCGGATCTCGGCGGTCGAGAACGCCACCGCGGTCTCGACCTCGGAAAGCGATACGACGAGCCGGGTCACCGTGAGCTCGGCGGCCGGTGGCCGCGTCGTGTTCGCGCGTCTGGGCTGGCCGGGCTACCGGGTGAGCCTCGACGGCAAGGACATCCCGTTCAAGGTCGTCGCGAAGAGTTTCGTCGCGGTCGACATTCCGGCCGGGACGAAGAACGGCGATCTCGAGCTGACCTGGCGTCCGCCGGGCTGGAAGATCGGCGGCGCCGCGATCGGCCTCGGGCTGCTCGGACTCGCGGTGTTCCAGTGGCTGTACGTGCGTGGGCGTAAGCCCGACGACGAGGAGCTGGACGCCCCGGCGGCGGAGTCGATCGCCGCCGACGACACCGCGCTCGCGAACGCGGTGCGATGACCGCCGAGGCGGCGGGCGGCGTGCTCGAGACACCGGGCCCGCTGCTGCGGATCGTGAAACGTCAGGAGCTGGCGTTCGCGATCGTCGGCGGGTTCAACACCCTGCTCGGCATGGCGCTCGTCGTTTTCTGGCTGCAGGTGCTCGGCGACGGCAGGCCCGGTCTGGCCGTTGTCGCTGCCTACGCGGTGAGCACGGTCGTCGCGTTCGTGCTGCACCGCACCCTGGTGTTCCGCGTGCACGGCCATCTCCTGCGTGACTTTCTCGCGTTCTGTGGGGTCAACGCCGGTGGTCTGGTGCTCAACGTGATCCTGGTGGAACTGGCGGTCACCGGCCTCGGGTTTCCCGCCGCCCCCGCCTCGGTGATCGTCATGGGTCTGGTGGCGGTCGTGAGCTTCTTCGGACACCGCTACATCTCGTTCCGCCGGGCGCGGTAGGTTAGGCACATGGCGCACGAATCCACCATCGACGCAACCCTGCTCGGCCTGCTGGCCTGCCCCCAGGACAAGGGTCCCCTGCAGCTGGTGCGCACCGAAGCCGATGTGAGCGTGCTCTACAACCCGCGTCTACGTCGCGCATACCCGATCGACAACGGCATCCCGGTGCTGCTGATCGACGAGGCCCGCGACGTCTCCGACGCCGAGCACGAATTCTTCGTCGCCGAATCCTGATCGGCCCATTCGGCAGCTTCCCCACCGCTCCCGAATCGGAGTTAGGCTTACCTTAGTTCGTGTTGAGGTGCTGACCCGATCAGGAAAGAGTGCGTCCGATGGCTGATGACGTCGCATTGAGCGGCATTCCGCTGACCATGCTGTGGACCCTGCACAACCGTGGTGCGGAGGTGAAGCGCGCCGACGCGGTCCTGACCGATCCGGACTGTGAACGCCTCTACGACACCATCGATTTCGACTACACGCGGACCTTCGGCGAGCCCGACGGCACCCACGCTGTACGTTCGGCCCGCTTCGATGAAGCACTGCGGCCGTGGCTGGCCGCGCATCCCGGCGGGACCGTGGTGGAACTGGCCGCCGGGCTCGAGACCCAGTTCCAGCGGTGCGATGACGGAGCGGTGCGATGGTTGTGCGTCGATGTGCCCGAGGCGATCGAGATCCGCACTCGATTCCTGCCGCCGACGCCGAGGTGTGCGTATCTGCCGATCAGTGCGCTGGATCTGACCTGGCTCGACCACGTCGACCCCGAGCGCGGTGTCTTCGTCACGGCGCAGGGGCTGTTGATGTACTTCGCGCCCGACGACGTGCGCCGTCTGGTCGCCGCGATTCTCGAACGATTTCCCGGCGTGGAGCTGATGTTCGACACGATCCCGCCGTGGTTCTCCCGCAAGACCGTGCGCGGGTTCCACACGACGCCGGACTACACGGCGCCGCCGATGCCGTGGGGGATCGAGCGCAGCAAGATCGCGGCGCTGCTGCGGTCGTGGAGTCCGGCGGTCGGCGAGGTGACGGTGAGCTCCTACGGTCCCTCGCACGGTCCGCTGGCCGCGACCCTGCCGATCTTCGGCGCGTTGCCGTTGCTGCGCGATGTGCCACCGGCGATCGTGCGGGTGAGGTCGCGCTGAATCACCAACTGCCGGTCTCGATCTCACCGGTCAGGTAGCGCTGTACCACGGGGCCGACGGCATCGACCACGGCATCGATCGGCATCGAGGCCAGCGGTTCCAGTGCGATGATCTTGCGGGCGGTCAGGACCCCGATCATCTGGGATGCCGCCAGCGAGACCCTGGCGCGACCGTCGTCGTCGGCGGTGGCGATGCGCACCCGGACCCGTTCCAGCACCACCTGGAGCAGGAACGTGCGCGCGAGATTCTGATCGCCGCCCGCGAAGATGCTGCGGACCATGGCCACGATGCCGGGTCCGGCGGGGGAGTCCCACACGGTGACGACCGCGCGCACGATCGTCGCGCCGAGCTCGGCGATCGGCGCGGCGTCGACGGCTCTGAGCGTGGTGTCCGGGTCGACCGGGAAGTCCACGGCGGCGGCGAACAGCTGCTGCTTGTTGCCGAAGTAGTGGTGCACCAGCGCCGGGTCGACATCGGCATCGGCCGCGATCGCGCGGATCGAGGTCTTGTCGAACCCGGCGCCGGCGAACCGGACCCGCGCCGCGTCGAGGATCGCCAGCTTGGTGTCGGCGTTGCCCGGCCTGCGTCCGGTGCGCCCGGATTTCGCTGTGCCGGCACCGGATTCGCCGTCACTCATCGTGGATCCTCTCGTCGGGTCTTGTTCGCTACGGGGTGCGTCGACGCAGAGTAGCCGCGGCGAGGCCGAGCGCCACCAGCGCGAACCCGGCGACGACGGCGATATCGCGCCACATCGCAGCTGTCGGCTCCGCGTGAACCGACACCTGCTGGAGCGCGTCGACCGCGTAGCTCAACGGCATCACATTGCTGATCGCCTCGAGCCAGCCGGGCAGCCGGTCGCGCGGTACCAGCAGCCCGCACAGGAAGATCTGTGGCGCGACGATCACCGGCATGAACTGCACGGCCTGGAATTCGGTGCGCGCGAACGCACTCGCCAGCAGGCCGAGCCCGACGCCGCACACCGCGTCGACCATCGCGATCAGCATGACCCAGCCCGGGCTGCCCGCGGCGGTCAGTCCGAGCAGCCAGAACGCGACCACGCAGGCGACCGCGGCCTGCGCGGCGGCGGCGAGGGAGAACGCGCTGCCGTATCCGGCGAGCAGGTCGAGCTTGCTCAGCGGTGTGGTGAGCAGTCGTTCGAGGGTTCCCGATGTGCGTTCGCGCTGCATCGCGATCGCGGTGATCAGGAACATCACCATGAACGGCAGGATCCCGAGCATCGTGATGCCGACCCGGTCGAACATCGTCAGCGGGGCGTGCGGCGGGCGCGGTGCGTCCTGGTAGATGAAGTACAGCAG
>NZ_JBHWZY010000097.1:0-12710 GCF_042727815.1 Nocardia sp. NPDC060220 | reverse complement strand
GCTCGTGCCGGGCGCCGGTGTCCCCTGGTACGCGGCGCTCTTCGGCCGCGACGCCCTGCTGGCCTCACTCTTCGTGCTGCCGTACCGCACGGTGGCGCGGTAGGGCCAGAGTTGGGCGACACCTTTCGCCACGTGTTGCGCCGCGTTGCCACCGGGGATCTCGCGCGGCGAAAACCGCGGGCCCACCGGGATTGTGGGCTGCATTCTGTCCACGCGGAAGGTGCGCCAGTCGTCGCGGTCGATATCCCAGGCGACGAGGTACCAGCGTGGGCCCCAGGTGACGAGTTCGTGCGGTTCGGTCTCGCGACGCGATTCGCGGTTGCCGCTGCGATAGTCGAATCGCAGGCGTTGACGGTCGCGGCACGCGGCCGCGATGGCGGACAACACCGCCGGATCGACATCGACGCGAGCCCGGCCGGGGGTCTGGACGTTCGAGACCTGCATTGCGTGCACCCGGTGCCGCAATCGCGCGGGCAGCACCTGCTCGAGTTTGACCAGCGCGCTGAGCGCGGTCTCGCCGATGCCGCTCACTCCGCTGATCGACGCCGTGCGCAGCGCGATCGCCATCGCGACGGCTTCCTCGTCGTCGAGCTGCAACGGCGGTAGCTGCGCGCCCGCCTCGAGGTGGTAGCCACCGTCGATGCCCTTCACCGCGCGGACCGGGTAGTCCAGCGCGCGCAGCTTGTCGACATCGCGGCGCACCGTTCTGGTGCTCACGTCCAGGCGCGCGGCGAGCTCGTCGCCGGACCACTCGCGCCGGGTTTGCAGGAGCGAGAGCAGCCGAAGCAGCCGCGCCGAAGTTTCTTTCACGAATTCGACTCTGCCAGTTCTATAGGACAGAAGGTGTCCGCTTGTGGTCATAACGTTGTCCTCATGAGCAACGAGATCATCCCGTTCCACCTCGACATTCCGCAGTCCGAGCTGGACTGTCTGCAGGCCAGGCTGACCGACGCGCGCTGGCCCGCCGAGCAGCCCGGCGCCGAGTGGAGTCGCGGTGTGCCGGTCGCGTACCTGCGCGAGCTGGCCGAATACTGGCGCACCTCCTACGACTGGCGCGCGGCCGAGGCGGAACTGAACAAGTTCGCGCAGTTCACCACCGAGATCGACGGCCAGCGCATCCATTTCCTGCACGTACGTTCGGCGAATCCCGACGCCACGCCGCTGATCCTCACGCACGGTTGGCCGGGTTCGGTCGTCGAGTTCCTCGATGTGATCGGTCCGCTCACCGACCCCGCGGCCCACGGCGGCGATCCGGCCGACGCCTTCCACCTGGTGATTCCGTCGCTGCCCGGCTTCGGCTTCTCCGGTCCGGTCGCCGAGGAGGGCTGGGATCCGGCGCGCATCGGCAAGGCGTGGGTCGAGTTGATGAGCAGACTCGGTTACGAGAGCTACGGCGCACAGGGCGGTGACTGGGGCGCGTTCGTCACGCCGGAGGTGGGGCGCGCGGGCGGTGACAAGGTGATCGGCGTGCACGTCAATGCCGCGACCTTCGGTTACATCCCGTTCGGCCCGGTCTCCGACGACGAGAAGGCGACGATGACGCCCGCCGAGCTCGCCCGGCTGGAGCGCCTCGCCCGGTTCAAGAGCGAGGGCAACGGCTACTTCACGATCCAGGCATCACGCCCGCAGACCCTGGCCTACGGCCTGCACGATTCGCCGATCGGCCAGCTCGCGTGGATCGTGGAGAAGTTCAAGGAGTGGACGTTCCCGGCCGCGGGCCTGCCCGAGGACGCGGTGAACCGAGATCGGCTGCTGACCAACGTGATGCTGTACTGGCTCACCGGCACCGCGGGTTCATCGGCCGCGCTGTACTACGAGGCCACCCACGTCCGCTCCAGTCAGACCACGCCGCTGACCACGCCCGTCGGCGTCGCGGTCTTCGCCGAGGACATCGCGATCCGGCGCTACGCCGCCGCCGACATCGTGCACTGGTCGGAGTTCGATCGAGGCGGCCACTTCGCGGCGATGGAAGTGCCGGACCTGCTGGTCGGCGACATCCGCGCGTTCTTTCGCGGACTGCGCTGAGTCAGCGGTCCCAGGGCGGTCGCAGTGACGGGTCGTCGAAGGCATCGGCTGCCTGCTGGTAGAGCTCGCCGATCCGGTGTTTCACCTGCTTGCGGTCGGCATCGGAGATGTCGGCCGAGTCGAGGCGTGACGCCGCGTTTGCTACCGCGCGGAACACCAGGGTCGGCTTGCCGTCGATGATGTCGGCGACCGGGAATTTGTAGTCGGCCTCGGTCGCGGGGTTGCCGCCCGATTCGCGATACAGGTAGATGCTCGCCATCTTCAGCGCGTCTCCGTCGGCCCATTTCAGCGCGTCGTGTTCGGCCTCGGAACCGTTCCACCGGTGGTCGCGGGGCGCCCACGGCAGGTCGAGATCGGCGGCGTTGTCGGATGCGGGTGGGACTCGATCATCGGAATGCTGAGCCATGGTTCCTCCTCGAGCGCTGGGTGGCCGAGCGGCGTCGCGACGTCATGGAGCACTGCTGGCCATGATAGCAATCGGCCGTCTACCAGTGGTTTTCTCGATCGAGCCGGCGGCGTCGACCCCTCGTCGGCGCCGCCTGGTCCGTTCAGCCGAGCGCGGCCAGACCGCGGCGATCGATCTTGCCCGTGGGCGTGCGGGGCAGTTCGTCGACGAACAGCACGTCGCGGGGAGCCTTGAAACGGGCGAGATGGGTTTTCACGTAGTCGCGCACGGTCTCGGCGTCCATCTCGCCCGCGGGCACCACGAACGCGGCGAGCCGCTGACCGAATTCCTCGTCGGGGACACCGATCACGGCCGCTTCGGTGATCGACGGGTGCCGGTAGAGCAGGTCCTCGATCTCGCCGGGGAAGACGTTCTCACCGCCGGAGACGATCATGTCGTCATCGCGTCCGTCGATGAAAAGCCTTCCGCCGGAATCGAAATGACCGAGATCGCCCGTGCTCATCAAACCGCCACGGAGTTGCTTGGACCCGCCACCGGAGTAGCCCTCGAAGGCGATGGTGTTGCCCACGTAGACGGTGCCGACCGCGCCGGGCTCGGTGATCCGGGTGCCGTCGGCGTCGTAGAGCGCGACGGTGATCCCGACCGGGGGTTTGCCCACGGTGCCCGGTGCGGCGATCCAGTCTCGCGGCGTCGCGATGGTGGCCGTACCGGTTTCGGTGCAGCCGTAGAAGTTGTAGATCACCGGGCCGAAGGTGTCGATCGCCCTGGTGCCCAACGCCGACGGCAACGCCGCTCCGGCGGTGAACACGATTCGCAGGGAGCTGGTATCGGTGGTGGACAACGACTTCGGGCCCAGATCGAGGACGCGGCGCAGCATGGTCGGTACCAGCACGACCATGTCGGCGCGATGCTCGGCGATCTGCGCGAGCGCGCGGGTGGCGTCGAACCTGCCGTGCAGCACGATCGTCGACCCCAGATTCAGCGAGAGGATGAACTGGGACAGCGCGGTGCCGTGGAACAGCGGCGCGCACAGCAGCACCGTCTGCCCGCGTCGAAGCGGGACCCGGTCGACGAATTGTGCGGCGGCCAAGGGTGATTCGACTCGTCGTGGTGCGCCCTTGGGCGTCCCTGTGGTGCCGCCGGTGAGCAGGACGAAACCGCCCTGCTGTGCGGGGGTGCCGATCGGTGGGGCGTCGGAGCGAATCACGCTGTCCAGCAGGACTATCCGTTCGGGTAGATCCTGAGCCATCGTGGACAGGGCGGGGTCGAGCACGAGTGCGCTGACCCTCTCCCGGTCCAGCACGTCACGCAACTGCGCCGCGCCGAAGCCGGTATTGAGCAGCACCAGTCGAGCGCCGAGTTTCGCGGTGGCGGCCATGGATTCGACGAGCCGCACCCCGTCGGGACAGAGCACGCCGACCGTGTCACCCGCGTCGAGGCCGCCGGCGTGCCAGGTGGCCGCGAGTGCGTCGGTACGTTGATCGAGTTCCCGGTAACTGATCCGCTCGCCGTCGCAGATCAGCGCGATGCGGTCGGGTGCGCGGCGCGCCGAGGAACGGATCCCACCGGCGATCGGGCCGAACGCGCGCATGGTGCGGGCGGTGCGCAGGATCTGCGCGGGGCGACGCGGATCGATGATCCCGGCCCGTGCCAGGGCGCGGATCTGGCGTAGCGAGGTCGTGGCGGCGCTCAACATACTCGCGGCCCCGGGTCGGCGCCCGCGGTGACCGCGAGCAACCAGGCGACCGTGCCCAGTTCGGGGACGATCTCGGCGCTGATGTGCTCGGAGAACGGCACCCGGATCATCCGCATGTTCACGCCGCGGGCGCAGTAGTCGGCGGCGATCTTGTCGATCGCCAGTTCGGCGGGCAGCAGTTGATCGGTGGTCGAATGCCACATCAGCAGCGGCATATCGGGGGTGTTCTCGGGTCTGCCGAAACTCGCGGCCGACAGCGCGGGTCGCGCGGCGGCCAGTGCGGCCGCTGGATCGGTCAGATACTCCGCCATCGGGCGGAGCAGGGTGGTCGCCACGGAGGTATAGAGACAACGTTCCCGCAGGTCGTCGGCAACCCGGCGGCCTTCCGGAGTCAGATACTGCCGCAGTTGGTCGTCGAAGTCGGGGTATTCGCGGGCCAGTCCGAGCACGGCGAGCCAGCCGGTGAAGTTGGCTTGCGGCTGCTGTCCCGAGATCGCGAACGGGGCGATCGCGACCTTGTCGCCGGGGATTCCGCCCTGCGCGCTGCCCTTGATGTCGAGCTCGGGAGCGTAGTGGCGGCGTTGCTCGGCGGCCGAGGCGGACGCGTTGCCGCCCCCGGAATAGCCCCACAGCCCCACCGGTGCGGCGTCGAGCCCGAGACCGCCGCGCTGGGCCGCGCGAATGCCGTCGAGCACCATCCGGCCCTCGCTGGGCGACATGATCGTGTTCTCTGTGCCGTCGAAATCGGTGACCACCACGGCCGCGCCCGCCGCAAGGAACTGGCTCATGATGGCCACCTCCTTCTGGATGCCCGCGCGCAGGGTGTAGGACGGATTGCACTGGCGGCCGAGGCTGTCGATCGCCTCCTGATACGAAATCAGCGGGCGCGCACCGGGACCCGGCCACGGGATGCCCGGCATCAGCACGGTGGTGGCGGTGGCGATCGGGTTGTCGTGTACGTCGGAGCTGCGGAGCAGGAGCTGGGTGGTGTGTACGGGAGCCGGGAGGCCGAGCACGTGGGTCTGCACCACCCGGCTGCGGATCACGTCGCCGTTGGCGTAGCCGGCGAGGTCGGCCGGGTCGGCGTACCAGGGGTCGTGCTGCGGTGTGGGGATCGGCACGACCGCCGGATACACCTGCGCCTCGTTCGGCAGTGGCGGCAGTTCGAAATCCTGGGCGCCCGCCGGACCCCCTGTCGCCAGCGCCGTCATCGCGAGCAGGGGCAGGGCTCGGGCGCCGAGCCGTCGGAGCCGGGGCGACCGGCAGGTGGCCGTGCTGCGCTGCATGGCATCTCCTTCGATTGGTGATGCTGATTACAGCATGACGTCTTGTTGAGAACAAGAGTTCTTGTTTATATTCGGCAATCTGTAGGCTGAGCTGCGTGACGTCGACCGACAAGAGCCAAGTCCGCTCCCGGCGCATCCAGGGCCTGGACGCCGAACAGCGCCGCGCGCGCAGGCGCGAACAGATCCTGGCCGCCGCCTTCGACCTGATCGCCGCCGAGGGCTACGTCAACACCGCGATCGAGCAGATCTGCCAGACCGCCTTCGTCGGCAACAAGGCCTTCTACGAGCTCTTCGACAGCAAAGAACACTGCTATCTGGCGTTGCTGCAGCAGCAGAGCGAACGCGCGCAGGACAGGGTCGCCACCGCGCTGTCGGAATCCCCGGGCACCCGCGACGAGGTGGTCGCCGCCGTGATCGGCGCCTTCGCCCACTCGATGGTCGACGACCCCCGGGTAGCGAAGGTGACTTTCGGTGAGGCCAGCGGCATTTCGGCGAAGGTCGAACAGCAGCGGCGCGTCAACCGCCGCTGGGCCGCCCAGTTCCTCGAAACCCTGTGGCGCGAATACGGATTCGTGCCCCCCGCGGGAATCGGCATCGACCTGCACGCCCTCGCTGTCTCCGCGATCGGCGGCCTGTTCGAAACCGTCGCCGACTGGCTCCACACCGACGCGGGCGCGACAGGCGACATCGACGTCCTGATCAGAGATCTCACGGCCTTCATCGAGATCGTGCACCTGGGACTGGCCGCCGCCGCGGACCGTTCAGGGCGCTGAGGTCGCTGTGCGGCGCCTGTGGTCAGGGCGCGAATCCGATCAGCTGTCGGCCTGCGGATTTGTCGGTGAAGGGGACCAGGATTATGCCGGGTGCGGCAATGATCTGAAAAGCCTGTCCGGATCCGAGGGGTACCGGGGATGGGTTCTCGGCGAGGTCTTCTCGCCGCCAGGTACGCAATTGCTCCCCGCTGACAGTGACCAGTTCTTCGGTGAGCAGCATCGAGTCGGACGGTTTCAGGCTGACCGATCGTGCTACGGGGTCGGCCCGTGACCGAGCTGGATCCCCACCCTCCGACAGAGTGATTCCGGTATCCCCGGAGATGGTGACGACCGTGCCGGTCGCGGGATCGAGGGCGATCACCTCGACATGGCCGGCCGTGACGGCGGCAATGCTGAGCAGTTCGGGAGAGGTGACGACCAGGTGGTCGAGCGGTGCGTTCCGGTAGCGCCAGTCGACCGACAGCGCGTCCTTGCTCACCGAAACCGTCGGTGCGCGATCGGGGTCGGGATTGGGGAGATCCCGCTTCGCGATCTGCGTGCCGGTAGCGGGATCGAGTGCGAGAACGGTGGTCCACGCGGACTCCGCATTGCGGCATATCAGGACGTGGTAGACCGCGGGGGCGGTGACCGCGATCTGCGACCCCTTCTTGTCGCAACCCTCGGGTGGGGCAGGTTCGGACCATATGTGTCGCCCGGTGCGAGCGTCGTACCGGGCGAAGTTACCGAGCGAAACGCCGAAGAGTTCGTCATCGACCAAGGCAAGCGCGGTTTCGCCGGCGGTGCCGAAGCCTCGGGCGACTCGCATCTCGGATCGGCTGTCATCGGCGAATTCGGATTCGGTCCAGAGCTTTTCGCCGGTGGTGGCGTCGAATGCGATCCACCCCAGGTGGTTCCAGCTGGTGACGACAACATTCTCGGCCGGGATGGACAGCAGTTTTTCCGCGCGGTGGAAAACACCGCTTTCGGCGGCGTCCGGCCGTAGGTAGTTCCAGCGGAAAGTGCCCGTCGCTCCGTCATAGGCCGTGATGCCGGCTGTGGTGCCGACGACGAAGCCGGGACCACCGACGACTGTGCTGCTTCCTTCCTGTAGGTCCATGCGAAATCGCTCCTGCCCCAGTCGATTCGGGATCGGCGGTGCGACTACCGAAGCGGCGGTGCGATGGTCGACGGACCGGTCGTCGTCACCGACCCGCAGCGCCGCGCCGGTGGCAAGCGCGCACAGCAGCAGGCCGATCGTGGCAGGCACCGCGATCGTGCGCGTCGTCGGTGTGAAACGTGGTGCGACGGTGAGGGGATAGCAGAGGGCAAGGATGCCGAGGCACACGAGAACCCAGGCGGCGAGCGCGGTGGGCAGCCGGGGAAAGGCTGTGTAGTGCTCGAATATCTGCTCCGTGACGGACGGAACGTGCAGTTGCACTGTGCGCCCGATGGCGACGGCCGAGACCAGATATATCGTCACGCCGGGGTTGCCGAAACCTGCGGCGCGCAGTCGTCGCGCCGCCAGGAGAACGACAGCGACGACGAGCAGTGCCGCGCCGCCGACCACGATGGCCGACATTCCCAGGGCATCGGGTAGCTCGGCTGGAGCATCGTCTTGTGGCGTGACCGGGTTCGCAGCGGCGAGGAACCGACTGTAGAGGCCGAGCGTGACGCCCCCGATCAGTACCGCGGTACCGAGGGCTGCGGTCAACGTTGCCAGCCGCGAACAGTCCGGTAGCCGTGGCAAAGACGTAGTGCGGCTGTTGTTCATCGACCCTCCCCAGCGATGGTGCGACAGAGTCGCGTCCTGAGGATAGCGGGCTCACGGCTACCCGACCGTTCGGCGTCAGTACCCGCGGACTCGTCAGCGGGGTGCTGGCCCGCCGGGTGGCGGGCCGCCCGGCGCGCCGTTGCCCGCGGGCGGCGAGCCCGGGAAACCATTGTCGGACTGGGTGTTCTGGGATTTGGCTGCTACGCCGATGGTGAGTGCGACGGACAGGCCGGTGGCCGGGGTGCCGGTGACGGTGGCCAGTTCGGCGTCCCAGCCGTCGCCGAAGACGCCGTCGGAGGCGAGGGTCACGCCGGACAGGTTGCGGGTGCTGTTCACGTAGCCGGAGTCGGCGTCGAAGACGGCGGTGCACGCGTCTTGGGGGAGGGCGATCTGGGAGGTGAGGCGGGCGTTGTCGCCCGCGACCGCGGTGGCGAGGGAGTCGTAGACTTCGAAGTGGATGTGGGGCCAGCGCCCGGCGTAGCAGGCGGGGAAGATCGAGGTGAACCGTACGGTGCCGTCGTCGTCGGCCACCTGGACACCGCGCAGGTAGTTCTGTTCGGTGGCGCCCTCGGTGTAGAGGGAGTACCGGCCCTCGCGGTCGCAATGCCAGACGTACACCGCCATTCCGGTGCCAGCCGCGTTCTTCACGAGGTCGCGCAGATTCAGCGTGAGTGTCATCGGAACACCCTGGGCGGTACCGGAATACGCGCCGAAGCTGGTGGTGATATCGGAGCGCACCACACCGGATTCGATCAGGACATTGGGTCCGTTGGAACCGTCACCCGGGTAGGGGCCCGCCGTCTCCTGCGGTGCCGCGGCGGGTGTTTGCGCTGACGCGGAGGTGGCACTGCCGGCCGAGCTCGTGCTCGTGCCGGAGCTGTCGGTCGCGGCCGCGCAACCCGCCGCCGCTGCCGCGACCCCGGCGACGCCGAGGAAACTCAGCGCTCGCCGCCGTGACATCACTCGAAGATCGTGCCCGAGTCCCAGATCGTGCTCGCCCATAGCTGCTCCTTCGCTGCCTTGTTGCCGACCACGCTAAGCAGGTGGACTGCGCTGGGACTGCGAAGACGCTGGGAGTCAGCTGGGAGTCAATCGGTGACGTAACCGTTGAGGCTGTTGCGCAGGTCGGTGAGGACCGCGCGGGCGGCGGTGAGCCCTGTGGTGTGCCAGATCTTGTCGTCGACCGCGAAGACCCGCTTGTCGGTCGAGGCGCCCAGTTCCTCGAACTGGTCGGAGCGCAGGACCTGTTTGCCGTGTTTCTCGCCGTCCGGGCCGTCGAACATCACGTAGATGACGTCGCCTTCGGCTTTGGTGGCGAGGTCGGCTTCGGTGATGTCGAAGGACGGTCCTCGCTGGGCGGTCGGACGCTGGACACCGACATCGGACAGGACGTGGGCGGCGAAGGTTTCGGCGCCCTGGACCTGCGTGGTGTCGGCGGTGAAGCGCAGCACCGAGGCTTGGGACTGGCGCGCGTTCAGTGCGGGGCCGAGGTCGTGCGCCTCGGTGAGGTAGTTCTGCAGGGCGGTTTCGGCGGCATCGTTGCGGTTCATCCCCGCGGAATAGGCGGCGAAATCGGACTGCCAGCTGCCGCCCGCACCGATCAGCACGGTGGGGGCGATCTTGCTCAGCGCCTCGTACCCGCCCGCGGCCGGTGCGACGTCGCCGAGGATCAGATCGGGCTTCAGCTCGGCTATGCGAGCCGGATCGGGCTGACCGATCGGTCCGATGCTGGGCACCTTCACCACGCCGTACCCCAGGTACATCGGCTGCGAACGGTCGCCGTCGAGGGTCACCGCGCCCGCGACCCGCTCCCACAGACCGACCGCGCAGGCCGCGTCGAGCGCCGAGGTGGTGAGCACGACGATGCGTTGCGGGTCGGCGGGAACCTGCGAGGTACCGGCGGTGTGAGTCACCGTTCGGGTGCCGCCGGGGCCCGCGTCGGGCGCACTCGGCAACGGGCACGCGGTCGCGGTGTCGCGATCGGCCCCGACCACGCCCGCACCGGCGATATTCGTGGTGGTGCGGATGATCGTGCTCGCGTCGTCGTGCTTATCCGCGCATCCCGCGGTGAACACGGCGGCGCACAGCAACGCGGCAGCCACGACGAAGCCGCGTGAGCGGACGCGCCCGCCCTGCTCTGCGGTGCGACGGAATCGGGTGCGGTTTCGGACGCTCGCCAGCATGCGCACGAGGGTACTGCGTAGCCGACGGCGTGAATGCCGCGGGCCGAGCTACCGGCGGCTCGCGCGCCGGAAGCCGACGGCGGCGGGCACGGCGAACACCAGGAGCGCGGCGCCGGACCAGGCGAGGGTGAGCAGCAGGGGTACGGCGATGGGACCCTTGTCGGACAGTCCGCGCATCGCGTCGACGGCCACCGACATCGGCTGGTAGCGCACCACCGGCTGAATCCAGGTCGGGAAGGCGACGAGCGGCACGAATCCGGTGCTGAAGAACATCATCAGCGAGGCCAGGATCGTGATGCCCTCGACCAGTGAGGCCTTCGCGCTGTAGACGGCGACGGCGGTGACCATGGTGGCGAAGGCGAGGCCGAACACCACGGGGATCGCCAGGAATACCAGGCCGGCCAGTGGACCGTGGTGGAAGCGGAAGCCGAGCAGGTAGCCGACGATCAGCACCGTCACGGTGCCGAGCAGGATCCGGCAGCCCTCGGCGAGGATGCGCGAGATCAGGCCCGACGCGCGATGCACGGGCAGCACCCAGAATCTGGCCAGCAGACCCGCGTCGCGTTCACGCCCGAGCAGCACGCCGCTCGCGACGGCGCCGGACAGCGCGCCGACGAGGGCGACCATCGGCACCGAGCCGTAGAGGGCATCGTCGCCGGTGAACTTCTCGATCTGACCGCCCACCACGATGTTGAGCATCACCAGCAGCAGACAGGGGATGAGCAAGGTCTCGAGCAGCGTGACCGGGTTGCGTGCCCAGCGCACCAGCAGCCGCTCGGTCTGGATCAGTGTGTGCCGCAGCAGCGACACCGCCGAGGTCTCCGAGTGTTCTGCCATCAGGCCCTCCTGGAACTCAGCCGGATGGCCACCGGCGCGCAGATCGCCAGCATCGCCGCAAGCCAGAGCAGCGACGGGGTCACCAGCGACCAGGTCACCGTCCCGGCGTTGCCCTTGGTGTCACCGGCCAGCGCGCGCAACACGATCGCGAACTGGGAGACCGGTTGATTGCGCACGAACCACTGGATCCACTCCGGGAACTGGCTCGCCGGTGCGAGACCGGTCGAGAGCATGCCGAAGATCAACGGGGGCAGCAGCAGCGCCTGCGAGGTGGCTTCGGGGCTCTTGGACAGCGTGCCGATCACATCCGCGCCGAGGGTCAACGCGAGTCCGATGAGTACCGAGAATGCCAGATAGCCGAGGGTGTGCGCGGCGTCGAGCCGGAATCGGAAGCCGATCACATAGCCCGCGGCGATCCCCGCGGCCAGCGCGATCAGCAGCCGGAACAGGTTGGCCGACATCCGCGCCGCGACCGGAACCAGCGGGCGCAGCGGCATCGCGCCGAAGCGGCGGTTGAGGCCCGCCACGGAATCGGTGGCCGAGCGGAACGCCGCCGAGATGGCGGTGAACGCGGCGGCCTGCAGGATCACCAGCGGCATCATGTATTGGGCGTAACTGCTGAAACCGTTGCCGGAGAACGTCATCACCGTTTTCAGCGGGATGTAGAAGCTGGCCGTGAAGGCCGCGGGCGCGAGCACCGAGGCGAGGAACTCGCCGGTTTTGATCGAGGGCACGATCAGCCGGGTGCTCAGGACCCACCACTGCTGCACCGTCTCCGGTGTCGCGCGCACGGAGGTGTTCCAGGTGATGGCGGTCATGGGGTGGCCGCCGATTCGTCCTCGGTCGAGGCGAGGTGACCGGTGAGCTGCAGGAACACATCGTCGAGTGAGGGCCTGCGCAGGGCGATGTCGACGAGTTCGACCGAGGCGTTGTCGAGTCGCCGCAGGGCCTCGGCGAGTGTCTTGGCACCGTCGGGCGCGGGGATGGTGATGCGATCCGATTCGGGAGTGAGCGCGGCCAGGTTCTCCGCGGGAAGCAGCGAGCCGAGCGCGGCGACGATGGTGGGTAGCCCTTCCAGATCCAGCGGCACGATCTCGCAGTAGCTTCCGCCGGTGCGGTGTTTCAGCTCGTCGGCGGTACCGGAGGCGATCACCACGCCGTGGTCGATCACGATGATCTGGTCGCTGAGCGCGTCGGCCTCCTCCAGATACTGAGTGGTGAGCAGGGTGGTGATCCCCGCGGTCTTGAAGCTGCGCACCAGATCCCAGACGCCCTGTCTGCTGCGGGGATCGAGGCCGGTGGTCGGTTCGTCGAGGAAGACGACATCGGGTCGCACCACGAGACCGCACGCGATGTCGATGCGGCGCCGCATGCCGCCCGAATAGGTGCCGACGCGCCGATTCGCCGCCTTCTCCAGATCGAATTCGCCGAGTAGTTCCCTTGCCCTGACCTGCGCCGCCGGTTTGCGCAGCCCCATCAGCCTGCCGAACATGACGAGGTTCTCGTAGCCGCTGAGCATGTCGTCGAGCGCGGCGTACTGCCCGGTGAGCATGATGCGTTTGCGCACCGCTGCGGGGTCGGCGACGACGTCGTGGCCGGCGACCACCGCCCGCCCGCTGTCGGGCGTGACGAGGGTGGACAGGATGTTCACCATCGTCGTCTTGCCCGCGCCGTTGGGGCCGAGGATGCCGAGCACCTCACCGGGGGCGGCCTCGAAATCGACGCCGCGCAGCGCGTGCACGTCGCCGAAGGAC
>NZ_JBHWZY010000096.1:0-12741 GCF_042727815.1 Nocardia sp. NPDC060220 | reverse complement strand
GTATTCGACTGGGCGCCGGGCGAGTGGACCGACGATACGTCGATGTCCGTCGCCGTGGCGGTCGCCGCTGCCGGCGGCCCGGGCATCGATCTCGACGCGGTCGCGGCCGGGTTCGTCTCCTGGTACGACTCGAAGCCGCCCGACATCGGGAACCAGACGCGAAACGTGTTGTCCGCCAGACCTTCCTCCGCACTGGACATGCAGGCGGTGGCGATGTCGCTCACCGGCCGAACCGGTGGCAACGGCTCGCTGATGCGGACCGCGCCGGTCGCGCTGGCCTATCTCGACGATGCCGCCGAATGCGTCGCGGCGGCGGGCCGGGTCGGGTTGCTCACGCACCACGACGACAACGCTGTCGAGGCGTGCAAGATGTGGACCTACGCGATCCGGCATGCGGTACTGAACGCCGATTTCGACGGCGTTCGCGAATACGTCAGCGGCTCAGCCCAGTCCGATTATTGGACCGACCGTCTCGACGAAGCGGAAAAGGGCACGCCCGCCGACTTCCCGAACAACGGCTGGGTCGTGCACGCCCTCCAGACCGCGTGGTGGGCGATCACGACCACCGATCAGTCGACGCCCGAGCACCTTCCGCTCGCCTTGGAGGCGTGCGTCCGGGCCGGAAACGACACCGACACCACCGCGGCCATCGCGGGGGGCCTCCTCGGCGCCCGCTGGGGCGCCTCGGCGGTCCCCGCTCGCTGGCGCGCCATCCTGCACGGCTACCCCGGCCTCACCGGCGCCGACCTTCCCGATCTGGCCCTGCGCATCGCCACCAACTCCCGCTGACGGTGGGCAGCTGATCACCACACCGTGGTGCGGACCGCACTCGGCGGCGCCCCCGGCAGCGTGGTGATCGACCGGCCCACCGCCGTGGCTACCAGGCGGTGATGATCGGACCGGGGGTCCAGGTGCCCCAGCGGTTTTCGGAGTCGACGGTGATCTTCGCGGGGCCGGCGGTGGGGTCGAGGGGAAGGTACTGCTCGAGGGAGCCCCAGTCCCTGTCCCAGTCGTTGTTCAGGTACGTCGGCAGGGTGCGGGCAGTGAAGAGGAGCTGGGTCCAGCCGAGCGGGCCGCCACCGTCGTGGCCCTGCCAGAGGTTGGTGATGGTGGCGCCGTTGCGGTCGGGCAGGATGCGGTATTCGGGGAGCTCGGCGACGCCGTTGTAGGTGGGCATCTGGTTCTGGCACGGGAAGTGCAGCCCCACAGCCCAATCCAGCAGCACCGGCGCCGCACGGCCGACCAGCGCGCTGAGCGTGGTGGTCTGCGGCATGCGCGGCGGGGTGAGAGCGAGCCACTGGTCGGGGCCGAGATCCTTGTCGGCGGCGACCAAGCGGACAACGCTCGTCTCGGACGGCAGCTGATCCATCGGGACGCGCAGATTGCGCCACATCGGCGCCGGGCCGATATCGGTCGGCGCGATCTGGCCGGTCACGGTGACGGTGCCGTCGGCCGCGGCGGTGCCGTATTCGAGGGCCAGTTCCTGGCCGGGGTGGACGATGCCGTCGGCGTCGACCGAGCGGATCCGGCCTGCCACCGACATCGCCAGCAGCGGGCCGCGCGGGCCGTCCGGCAGCCGGAACCAGCCCGTGGTCAGCGCGGCGGGTTCCTGGGCACCGGGGCGGTAGCTGCCCAGAACCGGGGTCGCGGGGTCGAGACCGAAGGGCAGTTGCAGCGAGCCCTGTCGTGATTCCGAGCCCGCCGAGGTGGAGGCGTCGCGCAGCTTGTCGGGGTCGTCGGATACCGAATTCGCTTGGCCGGTGGTCGATTCCACCTCGTCGGAGGTGAGTACCGGCGCGACTCCGCCGGCCCGGAAGCCGGTGGAGTCGGTGCCGTTCATCGTGCTGGTCATGTCGCCGGACAGCGGCGCGAGCATCGAGGCGTTCGGGTCGGTTTCGACGAGCACCTCGTCGGCCATCCCGCACCCGCCGGCGAAGGCCGCGGAGAGGTTGGAGCCGGCCAGTGAGTACGCGGGATACTGGGCGACGGTGGCCTTGGCGAAGGATGCCACCTCGAACAGCACCATCACCGCGGCGGCGACAGCGAGAACGGGCGTCCCCGCGAACCAGCCGACCTCGGCCTTCGGGTTCAGGTTCGGATGGACGTGGTACCACGCGGCCGCGGCGAGCGCGAGCAGAGTCAGACCGACGAACACGGTCGAGACGCCGTATCCGGCGACGGTCGGCGGCTTGTCCCACCAGGGGATCCCCCACGAGGAGACGTACCAGTAGCCGTTGGCGCCGACCCAGGTCATGGCGAGGGCGAAGAAGACACCCGCGGCGAACAGCGCGCGATTACGCATCGGCCGCAGGACGTGCGCGCTCACCGCGACCGCCGTCACCGCGGCGACACAGGTGGCCAACCCCGCGAACACGCCGAACTGGTGGGTCCATTTGGTGGGCGAGAACATCATCAGCACCATGGCGGCGAGGGTGATGCCGAGCATGCGCCGAGTCGGGCCGACGGCGATGCCGGGGATACGGCCGCCGCGCCGCAGCATGACGGCAGTGCAGACGATCAAACCGATCAGCATCGCGAAGACACCGAATCGCCTGGTCAGCCAGCCATCAGCATTGAGCTGCAGAAGATATTGATAGCGCAGGAACTCGAAGAACCAGGACTCCCCCGGCCCGATCACGCTGTGCACGGCGAACATCTCCCGCACCCCGGCGAACGTCCGGTCGGCGAAGACGACGGTGAGCACCACCGTGCCCGCGGCCAGGATCGGCAGCAGTTGCGCGAGGTAGCCCACCGACTTCGACCGCGTCACGATCATCGCGGTGACGACACGCGCGCCGGCCACCAGCGCGCCGAGGCAGATCAGGCCCGAGGGTGCGCCGGTGAGGGTGAACGCGGCCACGATCACCGCGACGGCGAACGGCACGAGCCGCCGGGTCGCGATCGCTCGTTCGACCGATACCCAGGTGACCAGAACACCCAGCGCGACAACGAATTCCGCGCGGAGCCCGTTGTTGTAGGGCAGCCAGAAGGCCAGGAAGACGAAGGCCGCGGTCCAGGTGGCGATGCGTTCGCGGCGCACCGCGACGCCGAGGCGGGGCAGCACTTCGCGGCTGATCAACCACCAGGTGAGCACGCCCGCAGCGAGGGCGGGCAGCCGGACCAGCGGGCTGACCGCGGAGATGTGGGTGAGCCAGCCGATGATGTCGACATAAGGGGTGTAGAACGGGCCCTCGTCGACGCTGAACCAGCGGTAGTAGTTGGACATGTTGCCCGAACTGCGCGCACCTCTCGCCATCCCGAGGATGTAGCCGTCATCGGAGGTGTTGGCGCCGATGAAATGCCAGACGAGCAGCACCGCGAACACCAGCCAGTCGACCGGGCGCAGCCGCCACCAGCGTTGCGGCAGGAATCGGCGCGCGGAGCGGCCGTCGAGGGCGTCGAGACGGTGCAGGGCGAACAGTGACACCGCGGTGGCCAACAGGCACAGCACGATGGCGGCCAGTTTGAGCCAGGTCGGCGACGACGTGTAGCGGGCGTCGACATCGACGCGCACCGCCAGGTCCGCGGGGGCGGCGCCGGTGAGCTCACTGAACACACCCACGACCTGGGGACGCAGGTCGGCGGCCACGGCGGCGCCCGCACCGAGACCTGATGTGGTGACCGTGGATTGCTGCGGAGTGATCGCGATCGTCAGCGCGCAGGAGCGGTCGAGCACGTCGGCGAGCGGGGCCGTCCACACCAGGGTCGAGCGCGAGACCACGTCCACCCGGCCGGGGCGTTCGGCGGTGTCGGCGACCACCTTCACGACGAAGCCGTACTTCTCCATATCGGCCGATTGCCGCGGCACGGTCGAGACCGCGACACCGCCGGTCGCGGCCAGCGAACTCAGCGCGGCACACGGCACCGTCGCCGAGAGGGCGGCGGGCGCGTAGGCGACGAGCGGCGATTCGACCGCGGCGGGCGACCCCTGCTGGGGCCAGGACACCGTCGCGGCGTCGACCCGCACGGGCAGGAACGGGATCACCGCGGCGCTGAGAATGCCGATCAGCCCCGCGACGATCGCGACGATGCGCGCCCACCCCGGGCGATCACGTCGCGCCGGCTCCGACACATCCTTGGGCGGATGCCCCTGCCGCACGATCGTCTCTACCACGGGGCCCGATAGTAGCCGCGCCACCGGCAGCAGGCGAAACACCGTCGCGACTCACACGCGAAAGCCCCGCCCGGAAACATCCGGACGGGGCTCGAGCGTGGCAGATCAGGGGCAGGCGACCGAGGTCTGACCCAGGTTGGTCATCATGCCGCAAGCCCACGACTTCTGGACCTTCCACTTGCCGTCTTCGGCCACGAACGGCACGTCGACGACATTGGTCTGGCCGTTGACGGTGAAGTTAGCCTTGGCGTTGACGCTGTCACCGAAGGAGGTCACCTCGGTGACCTGCACCTGCACATTGGCGTCCGAGGCGGCCTGGGCCAAGCGGTTCGGCAGCTCGGGGTCGGCCTCGCCGCCCTGCACGAAGTCCAGCTTCTGGTCGTTGGGGACCGCGGGATCCAACGCTGTGGTGAGCTGCTGGTTGAGCTGTTCCACGGTCGGCACGGGGGGCAGGTCCGTGGCCGCCGAAGCCGAAGCCTTCGCGCTGGTGGTGGCTTTGGCGGCGGGCTTGTCACCCTTGTCGTCGCTGCACGCGCTCAGGCCGAGGGCGGCGACCACGGCCAGTCCGGCGATCGCTACACGTCCGGTCGTACGAAGCTTCAACTGCTCGTCCTTTGCGTTCGAGGGGGGAGTCGTTCCATCGCGGTAGCCGAGGCTACTCTTCACGCGAGACTGGCGAGCGGATCGGCCCGTGTCAGCCCCGTGTCGTCGGCTGGAAAGGTACGCGCCGCACCGGGACCTGTCGAGCTGGTCTCGAATCGCACGGTCACCACGCCGTAGCCCGCGCCCTGCACCCAGCCGTGCCCGAATTCTGGATGATGCACATCCATTCCCGGAAACCACAGTCCCACAGGCAGATTCGGCTCTTCCGGCGACGGCGGCGGCGGATCCTCGACGGTGCCGAGATCGGCGGGCACCGCCTGATCCAGTTCGGGGAACAGCGATTCCTGGCGCACCAGCGACAATCCCCCGTACCCGACGCCGACGAGCCGGATCGGGCCCAGTTCCGCGGGATCGATCGCCGAACGCTGCGCGGCCGCGGCCAGGGTGGTCAGGTCGGCGGTGGCGTACGGCAGGGTGAAGGACCTGGTCACGATCCCCATATCGGACTTCTTGAGTTTGAGGACCACGGTGCGGGCGGCGCGGCCGTCGCGTTCGAGCCTGCGATGCGCCGACGCGGCCATCGCGGTGACGGCCGCCCGCAGGTCGGCCATCGTGACGATGTCGCGCTCGTAGGTGTTCTCGGCGCTGATCTGCTTGGCCTCGGCGCGTTCGGTGACCGGGCGATCGTCGATCCCGCGCGCGAGCCGGTGCAGGGCGGCGCCCATGCTGCCGCCGAGGGTCGAGACGGCCTCCGATTCCGGCAGCGCGGCGAACGCGCCGACCGTCTCGATGCCGAGGCTGCGCAGCCTCGACTCGGCGACCGGGCCGATCCCCCACAGCTTGCGCACCGGCAGCGAGGCGAGCAGCTCGCCCTGCTCCGAGGGCGAGATGACCCGCATCCCATCGGGTTTGGCGAGACCGGAACCGATCTTGGCGAGCTGTTTCCCGGTCGCCGCGCCGATCGAGGCGGTGAGTCCGGTCTGTGCTCGGACGAGCGCGCGCAGCATCGCGCAGTAGTCCTCCACCTGCGCGACACTCGCTCCGGCCAACTCGGCCGGTTCGGCGAAGGCCTCGTCGAACGACAGCGTCTCCAGCACCGGGACACAGCTGCGCAACGCGTCGAACACCTGCCCGCTCAGCACCGAGTACAGCGCGCCACGCGGCGGGACGACCACCGCCGACACGCCGATCAGCCGCCGGGCCTGGTGCATCGGCATGGCCGAACGCGCGCCGTAGACCCGAGCCTCGTAGCTGGCCCCCGCGACGACGCCACGCTGACTCGCCCCACCCACGAGGACCGGACGGCCACGCAGCGTGGGTCTGGTCAATTGTTCTACCGAGGCGAAGAAAGCGTCCATATCGATATGCAGCACCCAGCGACGGGCGGTGACCGCCGCATCGGGCCTGGCCGGAGCCCCGGCGACAGGAGTGTGAGTGCTCACGAGCGCAATCTACGCCGGGTCACCGACAATTCCTCGAGCCCGTTGCCAGCCGTCGCACACCGATCACACAGCCGAATATGTGATGATCGGGAGATGAAGATCCGCAAGGCTGTCATTCCGGCGGCGGGAATCGGCTCCCGGCTGCTTCCGCTGACCAAGGCGACGCCGAAGGAGATGCTGCCGGTCGGGGACAAACCGGTCATCGAGCACACCGTGCGTGAGTTGGTGGCCTCCGGGATCACCGACATCACCATCGTCGTGAGCAGCGGCAAGTCGTTGATCCAGGATCACTTCCGGCCCAATCCGGCACTGGTCGCGCAGCTGCGCGCCGACGGCAAGTCCGCCTACGCCGACGCCGTGGAGGAGGTCGGCGAGCTCTCCCGCGAGGGCCACATCACCTACCTCGACCAGCACGGCCCGTACGGCAACGGCACGCCGGTGCTCAACGCCGCACGTCATCTGGGCGATGAGCCGATGCTGGTGCTGTGGCCCGACGACGTGTTCGTCGCCGAGGTACCGCGCGCTCAGCAGCTGATCACCGCCTACGAATCCACCGGATGCCCGGTGTTGGCGCTGCTGCCGATGTCGCCGGGTGAATCGCAGCGCTACGGCGTGCCCGTGGTGCGTGAGGACCTCGACGACGGACTGCTGCGCATCTCCGGCCTGATGGAGAAGCCCAAGCCCGAAGACGCGCCGTCGGCCTTCGCCGCGATCGGTGGCTACGTGGTGACGCCGGGCATCATCGACGAGCTGCGCATCCAGACCGAGAACTGGTACACCCACCAGACCGGCGAGGTGTACCTGACCGACGCGATCAACAACTACGCCGCCGAGCACGCGGTGTACGGCCAGGTCATCCAGGGCCGCTGGTACGACACCGGCAACCCGGCCGACTACCTGGTGGCCCAGTTCGCCTCGGCACTGGCCCATCCCGAATACGGCCCGCTGTTGCGTCAGCTGGTGGACGAGAACTAGAACCGGCGAATCGCGAAGATATCGAATTCGCGCAACGGGTGCAGGCCGACCGGGACGCCCCAGTCATGGGCGTCGAGCAGCTGGCCCAGGCCCGCGTAGATGCCGACGTGGGAGCCGTCGCCGTTGAGGATGACGACATCGCCGGGTGCCAGGCCGCCGAAGGTCACCGGAAGGCCGACCTTCGCCTGCTCCCACGTGGTGCGCGGCAAGGTGACGCCGACCTGCCGGAATGCCCATTGCACCAGCGCCGAGCAGTCCCAGGAGTGGGGTCCCACGGCGCCCCACTCGTAGGGTTTGCCGAGCTGGGTCATGGCGGCGGTGAGTGCGCCGATGCCGGTGGCGCTGGGCAGCGGAATCATGCCCGAGCCACTGGAACTCCCCGACGAGGAACCTGACGTCCCCGAGCCCGACGAGCTGCCCGGCTGCGACCACACGGGCCCAGCGAGGACGATGGTGGTGGTGACGGTAGCGACGAAGCCAAGGGCCAACCGCCCCAGGAGTTTTCGCTTCATGTGCGCGCCCTTCCTCACGGCCGGGAGCTGAGCTTCCGGCTGGTCGGCTATCGGGCGGCATCGCCTGATCCGGGTGAGCCACCCACTGATCCGGTGTCGCGCCGGGATGTCGCCATCATCGGCGCGGCACCGTTTCCACAGGACAAACGTCACGAGCAGTCACTGTCGCCTCAGCGGTTCCATGCGCATCAGCAGTAACGTCACAATTCTGCACGACTGTGCGGCCACTCGGCGACTTCTGCCGGTCGTGACGGCGTGGCCACGAGGTTGCCGGGCCGACGGTCGGGTCGGAGCCGAGTCGTGGGCATATCCGGTGAGTCGCCCCCGGTCTCGCGTGATCAGCCGATGAGTTTCAGCGCCGCCTCGATGCCGGCGCGCACGGTGTCTGTGTCGCCTACGCCGCCGCTGATGGTGACGCCGTCGCGGGTGAGCAGCAGGGCGCGGGCCGCGTCGCCGGGGGCGGAGTGACCGCCGGCGCGCAGGTGTTCGGCCATGAGTTCACGGAACCAGGTGCGGTAGTCGTCGACGACGCGGCGGACCGGGTGCGCCGGGTCGGTGAATTCGACGGCGGCGTTGAGGAACGGGCAGCCACGGAAGCCGGGGCCGCAGCTGATGTCACGGAGCGCGTCGAAGGTGGTGGCGATCGCGGCGAAGCCTTCGCCCTCGACCGATTCCAGCGCCTCGCGCTGGCGCGCGTATTCACGCTGCAAATAGGCGACTACCAGGTCATCTTTGCTCTTGTAGTGCCGGTAGAACGTGGCCTTGGCGATACCGGCCTCGGCGATGATCCGGTCGATGCCCACCGTGTGGACACCCTCGGCATAGAACAACCGGGTTGCCGTATCGAGCAGACGTTCACGAGCCGCACTCATCGCCTGACCTGTGTCCTTTCCGGGATTCAGCGCTTTCCCTTGACGATACCAGACAGGTCTGTCTACTCTGAGATCACAAGCGAACAGACAAGTCTGTCTAGGAGGACACCATGGCATCCATCTACACCGCAGTAGCCACCTCGGTCGGCCGCGACGGCCGTTCCTACAGCGACGACGGCGTGCTCGATCTGACGCTCGCCCGCCCCAAGGCGATGGGCGGCGACGGCGCGGGCACCAACCCGGAGCAACTCTTCGCGGCGGGCTATTCGGCCTGTTTCGCCAGTGCGCTGCAGTTGGTCTCCAAGCGGATGAAGCTGGACGCCGACGACGCGTCGGTGACCGCCGAAGTCGGCCTGAACCCCCTCGACGGCGGCCGGTTCGGACTCTCGGTCGTGCTGCGGGTGGAACTGCCCGAGCACCTGCACAACGAGCAGGGGCAGCAGCTCATCGAGGCGACCCACCAGGTGTGCCCGTACTCCAACGCCACCCGGGGCAACATCCCGGTGGAACTGGTCGTCGAGTAACCGCATTCACGCGAAAAAGGGCGGGACCAGCTGGTCCCGCCCTTTTTCGCTGTCCCGTAGTACTAGACCTTCGCGACCGATACCTTCACGCCGCCCGTGATCTCGGCGGCATCGGCACCGGCGTCACCGAAAGTCAGTGTGGTGGCCAGGATTTCCCCGGCGATCAGGTCCCGGTGGGTCGCAGCCCACTCGGCCCGCTCCGCCGGCACGTCCAGCACCACACTGATCCGGTCGGACACCTCCAGACCCTGCGACTTGCGGGTTTCCTGCAGGTCGCGGATCAGGTCGCGGGCCCAGCCCTCGGCCTCGAGCTCCTCGGTGACCACCGAGTTCAGCACCACCAGGCCGGCATTGCCGGGCAGGGCGGCAGTGAACTCGGGTTCGGCGGCCACCAGACGCTGGGTGTACTCCTCGGGCAGCAGGGTGATCCCGGCGGCGGTGACGACACCGTCGGCGGACTCGCTCCACTCCCCCGCCTTCACGGCCTTGATCACCGTCTGGACCTGCTTGCCGATGCGCGGTCCCGCGGCGCGCGCGTTCACGACCAGCTCGAACCGGCCGTGCGCGGAGACGTCGGTGGTCAGGTCGACCTTCTTGACGTTGACCTCGTCGGCGATCAGCTCGGTGAACGGCGCGAGCCGCTCGGCATCGGCCGCGGCGATGGTGACCTCGGCCAGAGGCAGCCGCACCCGCAGGTTCTGCGCCTTGCGCAGGCTCAGCACCGTCGAGCACACCACCCGCACCTCGTCCATGGCGGCGACGAGTTCGGGATCGTGCGGCAACTCGGTCTCGGTCGGCCAGTCGGTGAGGTGCACCGAACGCTCGCCGGTGAGCCCCCGCCAGATCACCTCGGTGATCAGCGGCAGCAGCGGCGCGGCGAGCCGGGTGACCACTTCCAGCACCGTGTGCAGGGTGTCGACCGCGTCGCGATCCTCGGACCAGAACCGCGAACGCGACCGGCGCACATACCAATTGGTGAGCGCGTCGGCGAACCCACGCAACTCGTCGGCCGCACCGGCGATGTCGTAGGTTTCCAGGGCCTCGGTGACCACGTCGCGGGTGACCGCGAGTTTGGCGAGGATGTAGCGATCGAGCACGTTCGGCGAATCCGTGCGCCACACACCGGGCTTCGAGGCGTAGAGCTGCAGGAAGGTCCACGCGTTCCATAGCGGCCGCATCGCATGGCTCACACCCTCGCGGATGCCACGTTCGGTGACGATGAGATTGCCACCACGCAGGATGGGCGAGCTCATCAGGAACCAGCGCATGGCGTCGGAACCGTCGCGGTCGAAGACCTCGTTGACGTCGGGGTAGTTGCCCTTCGACTTCGACATCTTGAGGCCGTCCTCACCGAGCACGATGCCGTGCGCGGCCACGGTTTTGAACGACGGCGAGTCGAACAGCGCGGTGGAGAGCACGTGCAGGGTGTAGAACCAGCCGCGCGTCTGCCCGTTGTACTCGACGATGAAATCGCCGGGGAAGTGGCTGTCGAACCACTCCTTGTTCTCGAACGGGTAGTGCACCTGGGCGTAGGGCATCGAGCCCGACTCGAACCAGCAGTCGAGCACCTCGGGGACCCGGCGCATCGTCGAATTCCCGGTCGGGTCATCGGGATTGGGCCGGGTGAGGTCGTCGATGTGCGGGCGGTGCAGGTCGGTGGGGCGCACGCCGAAGTCGGCTTCGAGCTGGTCCAGCGAACCGTAGACGTCCACGCGCGGGTAGGCCGGATCGTCGGAGACCCAGACCGGGATCGGGCTGCCCCAGTAGCGGTTTCGGCTGATGTTCCAGTCGCGCGCACCTTCGAGCCACTTGCCGAACTGTCCGTCGCGGATATGCTCGGGCACCCAGCTGATCTGCTGGTTCAGCTCCACCATCCGGTCGCGGAACTTGGTGACCGCGACGAACCAGGACGGCACGGCCATATAGATCAGCGGCTGACCGGAGCGCCAGCTGTGCGGGTACGAGTGCTCGATCGTCTCGTGCCGCAACAGCTTTCCGGCGGCCTTGAGATCCTTGATGATCACCGGGTTGGCGTCGAAGACCATCAGACCCTCGTACGGCGGCACCATCGAGGTGAACTTGCCCGCCGGGTCGAGTGGCTGGACGATCTCGATGCCGTTGGCCGTGGCCACGTCCATGTCCTCTTCACCGAAAGCCGGTGCGAGGTGGACGATTCCGGTGCCCGAGTCGGTGGTGACGTAGTCGGCGGTGAGCACGCGGTGCGAGTTCGGGTGGCCGACGAAGAAGTCGAATGGCGGGGCGTAGGACAGGTCGGCCAGCGCCGCGCCGTCGTACTCGCCGAGTACCTCAGGCTCCTCGCCCAGTTCGCGGCTGTAGTGCGACAGACGTTCGGCGGCGAGCAGGTAGCGCTTGTCGTCGGCGCCGCGCACATGCACATAGCGCACGTCGGGGTGCACCGCGATCGCCAGGTTGGACGGGAGGGTCCACGGCGTGGTGGTCCAGATCAGCGCGTTCGCGCCGTCCAGCGCGGCGAAGGGGTGCTCGGCGGGGACGGACAGGCGCATGTCGACGGTGACCGCGGGGTCCTGACGCATCTTGTACGCGTCGTCGAGGCGGGTCTCCTGGTTCGACAGCGGCGTCTGCTCGTACCAGCTGTAGGGCAGCACGCGGAAGCCCTGGTAGATCAGGCCCTTCTCGTGCAGCGACTTGAACGCCCACATGACCGACTCCATGAAGTCGAGGTCGAGGGTCTTGTAGTCGTTGTCGAAGTCGACCCAGCGGGCCTGGCGGGTGACGTAGTCGCGCCACTCACCGGTGTAGCGCAGCACCGACGACTTACAGGCGGCGTTGAACTCGGCCAGCCCCATCTCGTCGATCTGGGCCTTGTCGGTGATGCCGAGCTGCTTCTCGGCTTCGATCTCGGCGGGCAGACCGTGGGTGTCCCAGCCGAAGCGGCGGTCGACCTTCTTGCCGCGCATGGTCTGGAAGCGCGGGATCAGGTCCTTGACGTAGCCGGTCAGCAGGTGGCCGTAGTGCGGCAGACCGTTGGCGAACGGCGGACCGTCGTAGAAGACGAACTCACCCTCACCGTCGCGGTTGTCGATGCTGGCGCGGAAGGTGTCGTCGCGGGCCCAGTAGTCGAGCACCTGGGTTTCGAGCTCCGGGAACGTCGCGCCCGACGCCGCGCCGAAATCGACCCGGGGGTATGCGCTACCGGTAGTTGTCTCGTCCGCCATCGCGGATTGCTCCTCGTGCCGCCGCGCCGTGAGCGCGGAATGTGGGCACGGGGACGATGTCGGCGCCGGTGCGCCGTACCGCGGTACCACCCCGTTTGCCTGATCCACTCCCTGCGAAGGGTTCAGGCCTCTCGTTGTGTGAGCTGTGACGGGCTCACCCGTTCGGTTCTACTGAGCGCTGACGCGCCGTTCTTCCGAAGGCTCCCCGGTGATAGCCGGATCAGCGCCATGTGTAGTTCGATTCTAACCGGGTGCGTCCAGTGGATATTCCGCGCCGCTCAGTTCCGCCGGGCGTGTCGGCCGGGTGAGACCGGTTCGCTGTCGGGTTTTCGGGTGGCCAGCGCGCTCACGAGCAAACTCGCGGCACCGACTACGCAGATCAGAATGCACCCCCACGCCCACACCACCGAACCGGTGGCGAGCGCTGCGACGAGCAGTCCGAAGCCGATCGCCGCTAGAACAAGCGTCAAGACGAGCATGGTGACTCCCAAGCCAACCGAGC
>NZ_JBHWZY010000095.1:0-12750 GCF_042727815.1 Nocardia sp. NPDC060220 | reverse complement strand
GGATCCTCGATCTGGTGCCCTTCGTCCACCCGCCGAAGCTGCCGGGTGCGGCGTTCGACATGGTGCCGATCGGCTACCTGCTCGCCCTCGCG
Organism: Nocardia sp. NPDC060220; assembly: GCF_042727815.1. Taxonomy (NCBI): domain Bacteria; kingdom Bacillati; phylum Actinomycetota; class Actinomycetes; order Mycobacteriales; family Nocardiaceae; genus Nocardia; species Nocardia sp. NPDC060220. The sequence continues at coordinate 12,658 of NZ_JBHWZY010000095.1, read as the reverse complement.
GGGGCGGGGATCGCGGTGGGGCTCATGGCCTTCCGCAGGCGCGACCTGCGCTGACCGGGAGCGCGCGCTCCGCGTAGCCGAGCCGGGGTGGTGAGTCGACTCGCCACCCCGGTTTCAGTACGCGCCGTCGCCGCGGGTGACCGCTCCGATGGTGCGCGCGATCAACGCCAGATCCAGCACCATCGACCAGTTCTCGACATAGGACAGGTCGAGGCGCACCGAGTCCTCCGGCGACAGATCCGACCGTCCGCTGACCTGCCACAACCCGGTGACGCCCGGCTTCACCAGCAGCCGCCGCCGCATCTCCCCGTCGTAGCTGTCGACCTCACGTTGCACCTGCGGCCGTGGCCCGACGACACTCATGTCGCCGCGCAGCACATTGAAGAACTGGGGCAGCTCGTCGAGGCTGTACTTGCGCAGGAAGCGGCCCACAGCGGTGACCCGCGGATCGTCTTTGACCTTGAAGAACAACGGATTTCCACCGTGGCGCTCGATGAGCGCCTCCACCGCGTGGTCGGCGTCGACGAGCATGCTGCGGAACTTGATCATCCGGAACGGAATACCGTCGCGCCCGATCCGCTCCGACAGGTAGAACACCGGCCCCGCACTCGTCATCTTCACGGCGATCGCGATGGCGGCCAGCATCGGCGCGACGAGCACCAGCACGGTCGCGGCGAAACACACATCGAACAGCGCTTTGCGGCTCGACTTCGCCCGTCCGTAGCGCGGCGGGTCGATGTGCAGCATCGGCATCCCCGCGACGAGACGGTTGGTCAGCCGCGCCCCCGCGATGTCGGCGATGCCGGGCGCGACGATCAGATCGACGCCGAGAGGATCCAATGCCCATGCCATCCGCCGCAACTCGGCGGGTCCGAGATGGTCGGTCGCGGCCACGGCCACCGAGTCGGCGCCACTGCGGCGCACCGCCTCCAGCACCGAGCGATCGTCGCCGAGCACCGACGGCCCGTCGGACGTATCGAACTGCGCGCCCACCGATCCCGCGGGCACGCAGACGCCGACCACGCGATAGCCGGAGCCGGGATCACCGGTGAACGCCGACGCCATCGCCTGCGCGGCCTCCGGCGAACCCACGACCAGCACCGCGATGTGGCACCGCCCTTGCGCGCGCCACCGCCGCAACCGCCATCGCCACGCCAATCGCCCCACGACCAGCGCGAACAGCCCGGCGGGCAACGCGATGGCGAGATAGCCGCGCGCGACCTCCACCCGGAACAGCAGCGCGAGGATCGCGAGCACACCGAACAGCCGCAGGGTCGCCGACACCAGCCTGCGGAACTCCTCGGTCCCGGTGCCGACCACCTGGGGGGTGCGGCTGCCGTAGCCGTGCAGCAACGCCAGCCACCCGGCGGCCAACGCCAGCGACACCACGGAGTAGCCGACCTCGTAGGGCAGCGGCCAGGCCAGCGGCGGCGCGGCGGGACCGCCGAAGCGGATGACCTGTGCCGCCGCGACCGCACCGAACACCGCGATCACATCGGTCACCGCCAACCGCTGGACCAGTGCGCTCTGCCAACTCTCGCGTTGGGTGCGGCGCAGCACCTGGACACCGTTGACAACATCGACGTCGCCACTCCCGGTGAGCTCGTAGCTCATGAACCCACACCTCCCCTTCGGGCGACGAATCGTTTCCCGATCCCCGTCGACCGGAATGCGGCCGTTGCGGCCGTCCTACTTCCCGTCGATTCGATACCCGCCTGCTGATTGTTACAGACCACCAGCAGGGGTTCTTTCCGAAGACTCACCGCCACAAGGGATTCCAGTAGTTAGCCACTTCACAGCGCAATCGGACAGCTATCACCGAACCGCTATTGCCTTTCGATATGAATGCAGGACAATCACTTTCACAAGTGATCGCCATCACAAACAGAGGAGGAATGGTCGTCCTCGCCGGCAGTTAGCCGGTGCCGGATCGGCCTGGTATAACTCCGAAAATTACCATGAATCTGTTTCCGCCCGAATGTTTCGGGGCACTCTTTGTGCCCGCCGCGCTGTAACGTCTGTGCCCACTGATCCGACTTCCGGCATGACCGGCATGAGCCGCGACAGCTCGGGTGAACAGGTATGAAGGTGGGGGCTCCACGTGCAATGTCGACTCTGTGACTCCGAACGGCTCACGAGCGTGCTCGACCTGGGCGCCACCCCACCGTGCGAGAGCTTTCTGTCCGCCGCCGAACTCGACCTGCCCGAATCGACCTATCCGCTGCACCTGCGGTTGTGCGAGGACTGCCTGCTGTTACAGATCCCGGCGCTGATCACCCCCGAGGACACCTTCACCGAGTACGCGTACTTCTCCTCGTTCTCCGACAGCTGGGTCCGCCACGCCGAGCAGTTCGTCACCGCGACCGCCGAACGACTCGGCCTCGGCGGCGATTCGTTCGTCGTCGAGGTGGCGAGCAACGACGGCTACCTGCTGCGACACGCGGTCGCGCGCGGCATCCGCTGTCTGGGCATCGAGCCCTCGGTCAATGTCGGACGCGCGGCCCGCGCGGTCGGCGTACCGACGGACACCGCGTTCCTGGAGCAGGATTCGGCCGCACGGATCCGCGCCGAGCACGGACCGGCCGACCTGGTGGTCGCCAACAACGTCTACGCCCACGTACCCGACCTGCGCGGGTTCACCCACGCGCTGCGTACCCTGCTCAGCGACGACGGCTGGTGCAGCATCGAAGTGCACCACGCGCTGAACCTGGTCCAGCTCGGCCAGTTCGACACCATCTACCACGAGCACTTCCAGTACTACACCGTCCATTCGGCGCAGCGCGCGCTGGCGATCGCCGGCCTGACCGTCGTCGACGTGGAACTGCTGGACACCCACGGTGGCTCGATCCGGCTGTGGGCACGCCCCGACGCGGTCGCCGAACCCACCGCCCGGGTCGCCGAGGTCCTCGACCTCGAGCGTGCGGCGGGGCTGCACGAACCCGCCGGCTACGCCGCGCTGGGTGCCCGTGCCGAATCGGTTCGCCACGAGCTGCTGCGTTTCCTGCTCGACTGCCGCGCTGCGGGTAAGCGGGTGGTCGGCTACGGCGCGCCGGGCAAGGGCAACACGCTGCTCAACTACTGCGGCATCCGGCCCGACCTGCTCGAGTACACCGTGGACCGCAACCCCTACAAGCACGGCCGCTACACCCCCGGCACCCGGATTCCGATCCATCCGCCGGAACGCATCGACGCGGACAAGCCCGATGTGGTGCTGGTCCTGCCGTGGAATCTCGAAACCGAGATCACCGCTCAACTCAGCCACGTCGGCGAATGGGGTGGCGAACTGATCTACCCCCTGCCGGTGCTGCATCGCGCCGCCATGGCGGGCGAACCGGTCGCGGCCGGCGCACTCTCCGAATGAAGGTGAACGAACCGATGAAGGTCGTATTGTTCTGTGGCGGATACGGCATGCGCATGCGCGGCGGATCCGACGACGTCGTCCCCAAGCCGATGCAGCTGGTCGGGCCGCGCCCGTTGCTGTGGCACGTGATGCGCTATTACGCGCACTACGGACACACAGAGTTCGTGCTGTGTCTCGGTTACGGCGCCGAGCACATCAAGAACTTCTTTCTCACCTACCAGGAGTCGGCGTCCAACGACTTCGTGATCCGCAACGGTGACGTGGAGCTGCTGGGCAGCGACATCAGCGACTGGACGATCACCTTCGTCGACACCGGCGTCGAATCCGCGATCGGGGAGCGACTGCGCCGCGTGCGCGAGCACCTCGACGGCGACGAATACTTCCTGGCCAACTACGCCGACGTCCTCACCGACGCACCGCTGGACACCATGATCGAGCGTTTCCATGCCTCGGGTGCGGCCGCGTCGATGATGGTGGTGCCGCCGCAGTCCTCGTTCCACTGTGTGGACATCTCGCCGACCGGTGAGGTGAAGGACATCGTGCCGGTGGCGCAGATGCCGCTGTGGGAGAACGGCGGATATTTCGTGCTCAGCCAGGAGATCTTCGATCTGCTGCCCCCTGGCGGCGATCTGGTGGCCGACGCGTGCGGCGCGCTCGCCGGGCAGGGCAGGCTCTTCGGGTATCAGCACATGGGTTTCTGGAAACCGGCCGACACCTTCAAGGAACGCGCCGAACTCGACGACGCCTACCGCAACGGCACCCGGCCGTGGATGGTGTGGGACCGGCCGTGATCGGGCTGTTCACCACCCCGCCGCGCCGGATCGCGGTGCTCGGCGCGCACTGCGACGACATCGCGATCGGGATGGGGGCAACGCTTCTCGCGCTCACCGGCGCCGATCCCGAGGTCGAGGTACGCGCGCTCGTCCTCTCCGGTGGCGGCACCGCACGTGAGGACGAGGAGCGGGCGGCGCTCACCGCGTTATGCTCGGGCAACAAGCCGGAACTGCACGTCCTCGATGTGCCCGACGGCCGCGCGCCCGCGCACTGGGATCGGATCAAGGACGCACTGGCGGTCTTTCGTCGTGGCGGTGAACCCGAGGTGGTGTTCGCGCCGCATCGTGGCGATGCCCACCAGGACCACCGGCTGCTCGCCGAACTGGTGCCCACCGAGTTCCGTGATCACCTGACCCTGGGTTACGAAATCCTCAAATGGGAGACCGACAGTCCGACTCCCACCCTCTACCACCCACTGAGTCACGCACTCGTACAGCAGAAGTCGCGTCTGCTGCACGAACACTATCCGTCGCAGACGGGCCGCGACTGGTTCGACGAACAGGCCTTCCTCGGACTCGCCCGGATGCGTGGCGTGCAGTGCCACGCACCGTATGCCGAGGCGTTCGTGCTCGACAAAGCGATCATCAGATGGGAACAGACGTGAACATGCGGGTACTGGTCACCGGGCACCAGGGCTATCTCGGCACCGTGATGGTGCCGGTGCTGCGGGCGGCGGGCCACCAGGTCACCGGCCTGGACATCGGCTACTTCGCCGACTGCCTGCTCGGCGAATTCGCCGGTGACCCCGACGGGTCGGCGGTGGACCTGCGCGAGGTGACCGTCGAGCAGCTGCGCGGTTTCGACGCGGTGATCCACCTCGCGGCGTTGTCGAACGATCCCCTGGGCGCCCTGGCGCCGGAGATCACCTACGACATCAACCATCACGCGTCGGTGCGACTGGCCCGCCTCGCCAAGGAAGCGCATGGTGGCGCCGGTCTCGGTGGGAAACAGGCGGATGGTGCCGGTCAGGCTGCCGGGGCCGGCCGGAATCGAGGCGGAGAACTTGCCCTCGGTCTCGTCGTGGTCGAACGGGCCCCAGCTCTCCTTGCGGGTGATCACCATGTCTTTGCGCATCACGGTCTGGGCGATCTCGGGGAGCATCTCGCGGGGCAGGGTGTGGTGCAGGACCACGTCGATGCCGTCGTCGGTGACGTCGAGGCTCACCACTTCGTTGTTGGGCGCGTACTTGCGCATTTCGGCGACGCGGGCTTCCCAGTAGTCCCTGCTCTGGAGGGCTGCGTACAGCTCTTCGGTGGTGTGCAGGGGGTAGCGAGCCGAGTAGTCCAGTCTGCGTGCCATGGCAGCACACGTTACGTGGTTGGGGTGCGGGCGGAGGGAAGAGGTGGGTTGTCTGTGCTCGGTCCTATAAATCGATGCCGACGGTTACCGGTTCCGGCTCCAGCGCCACGCCGAACCTTTCCTGGACGCCCGCGCGGACGGTGCGGGCCAGGGCGACGATGTCGGACGCGGTCGCGGTGCCACGGTTGGTCAGGGCCAGGGTGTGCTTGGTCGACAGGCGCGCGGTGGCGCTGTCGCCGGGGAAGCCCTTCGCGAAACCGGCGCGTTCGATGAGCCAGCCCGCCGAGAGTTTGGTGCCGTCGGGTGCGGGATAGGTGGGCACCTTGACGTCGTCGCCGACGTGCGCGGCGATCGCGGCCAGTACCCGTGGCAACTGCTCCTCGGTGACGACCGGGTTGGTGAAGAACGAACCGGCGCTCCAGGTGTCGTGGTCGGCCGGGTCGAGGACCATGCCCTTGCCCGCCCGCAGGCGAAGCACTTCGGCGCGCACCTGCTCGACCGGGCGGGTCTCGCCGTCGCCCGCCCCGAGCACCTTCGCCAGCTCGCCGTAGCGCAGCGGCGCGCTCATCCCGCTCGGATCGAGGGCGAACTCCACCGCGAGGACCACCGCGTCGTCGCTGTGCTTGAGCACGCTGGTCCGGTAACCGAAGCCGAGTTCGGCGGGTTCGGTCCAGCGCACGTCCCCGGTCTTGCGATCGAGCAGGCGTACCCGGCGCAGCAGCGACGCCACCTCCACGCCGTACGCGCCGACGTTCTGCACCGGTGTCGCACCGGCCGAACCCGGAATGCCGGACAGGCACTCCAGCCCACCCAACCCGGCCGCGACGGTCGCCGCGACGACCTCGTCCCAGTTCGCGCCCGCCTCGGCCACCACGCCGTCGGTGCCCAGCTCGACGCCGGTGGTGCCGACCAGCACGACCACGCCGTCGAAGCCCGCGTCGTCGATGAGCAGGTTCGACCCGCCCGCCACCAGCAGCACCGCGATACCGGCCGCGTCCAGGGTCTTCACCGTGGCCACCAGGGCCTCGGTGCTCGCGCATTCGGCGAGCAGCGCGGGCCCGCCGACCCGCAAGGTCGTCAGTTCGGACAAACGCACCGAATCGCGGACCGTCGCGCCGGTATCGGCAAGCAGGTCACGCAGCTGATCGGAGGACACCACCCGTGTTGTACGCACGTCCGCAGACGGTACCGTGTCGAGCATGGCTACACCTCTGGCGTTCACTGCCGGCTACACGCATTCCGTCGATGCGGTGCGCGCCGCGTACTCCGACGAGCAGTACTGGAAGGCCCGGATCGCCGAGGTCGGCGGGCCCGGTGCCCGGCTCGACGCCTTCGCCGTCGACGGCGACCAGGTCCGCATCCAGATGGTGCAGTCCATCCCCGCCGACCAGCTCCCGCCCGCCATCACCGCGGTGCGCCCCGGCGACCTGATCATTCCGCGCACCGAGACCTACACCGGCACCGGCGGTATCTTCGAGGCCCACGTCGACGGTGCCCCCGCGGTGGTCCGCGGCACGGTGACCATGGCACCCGACGGCGGCACCGGCTCCACCACCGCCATCAACGGCACCATCGAGGTGAAGATCCCGCTGTTCGGCGGCAAGATCGAGGCGGCCATCTCCGAGCGCCTGATCGAACTCCTCGGCAACGAGGCCACCTTCACCGAGGAATGGCTCAACCGGTAGTAGCGTTCTCGGTGAGACCGCGCTCACGGGGTATGGGTCGGTAGCTCGGCGTACATTCGATGCGTGAGCAAACATTCGGTAACCGAACTGTTGCGCGCGCGGGCCACCGCGCGGCGCAATTCGTCGGCGCACAGGCGTGAAGTGGGCGTTCGGGGCGGGCGATCCGTGGTTGCGGTGATGGTGCTGGCGGTGCTCGTCGTGCTCACCGGGTGCACCATCGACCGACAGGGCGAGGCCGCCGAGGCGGCGCCGGTGGCGCAGGTCACCATCGCGCCCACGCCCGGAGCCACCGAGGTGGATCCGGTCGCGCCCGTGTCGGTGACGGTCGCGCACGGCACGATCGACCAGATCGCCCTCACCAACGCCGGCGGCAAGCAGATCACCGGTCAGCTCAGCCCCGACCGCACCACCTACAAGGTCTCCGAACCGCTCGGCTACGGCGTCGAGTACACCTGGGCCGGTACGGCCATCGGCGCCGACGCGAAACCGATCCCGATCGACGCCACCTTCACCACGATCAGCCCCCAGTCGACCATCCCGGCCACGATCAACATCGGTGACGGCCAGGAGGTCGGGATCGCGGCGCCGATCATCCTGAAGTTCGCGGGGCCGGTCACGAACAAAGCAGCCGTGGAGAAGGCCCTCACCGTCACCACCGACCAGGGCACCGAAGGCTCGTGGGCCTGGCTGCCCGACGACGGCGGCTCGCGGGTGCACTGGCGTCCGAAGGGCTATTGGACCCCTGGCACCACCGTGCACGTCGCCGCGAAGCTCTACGGCGTCGACCTCGGCGGCGGCGCCTACGGCGACTCCGATGTCACCTCCGATTTCACCATCGGCCGCAGTCAGATCGTCATCGCGAACGCGCCGAGTCACCGCATGCGGGTGGTGCGCGACGGCGCCACGATCTTCGACTTCGCGGTGTCCTACGGCGAAGGCAACGAGCCGCGCAACGTGACCCGCTCGGGCGTGCACATCGTCACCGAGAAGTACGAGGACTTCATGATGTCGAATCCGCCGTACTACACCAATGTCCGTGAACGCTGGGCAGTCCGTATCTCCAACAACGGCGAATTCATCCACGCCAATCCCGAATCCCTCTCGGCGCAGGGTTCCTCGAACGTCACCAACGGCTGCATCAACCTCTCACCCGGCGACGCCCAGGCCTACTTCCCGACCGCCCTCTACGGCGATCCGGTGGAGGTGACCGGCACCTCGATCGAGTTGTCCCAGGCCGACGGCGACGTCTACGACTGGGCCCTCGATTGGCCGACATGGAAGTCGATGTCCGCCTTGCCCGCCGAATAGCGCGCACCTGTGCCGTCGTGCCGCGGTGGTTCGACACCACGGCACGACGGCTCGGCCGTCCCTAACGTCGGGGCAGGAACAGCGCCGGGACGAGCGCCAGCGCGATCATGACGGGCGCGATCAGGTAGGTGTGCTGGAACGCGTCGGCCAGGGCGGGAGCGAGTTCGGCCCGCTGGTCCGCCGTCATGGCGTGCAGCGCCTGGAGGCCACCCGTCACCGGGAGCAGTGCGCCCAATGTCACCGAGGCCACCGCGGTCCCGATCGCCATCGACGTGGTGCTGATCATGTTCAGCACCGTCGAACCGGCGGGCTGCTGCTCGCGGCTCAGCGGCCGGGTCGCCGTGGTCATCACCGGCATCAGGGTCCCGCCGCCACCCGCGCCCATCAGCACCATCGTCAGGCACAGTGCCCAGTACGGCGCGTCCGCGTCGAGCTGGATCACGAACAGCACGAAACCGGTGAGCGCCACCGTGATCGACGCGGGCAGGTACCGGCCGGGCGGAATCCGGTCGATCAGCCTGCCCGCCACCTGCATGGTTGCACCCGATGCCAGGGCGAACGGAATCCCCAAAGCGCCTGCCACCAGCGCTGACTCGCCGCGCACCACCTGGAAGTACAACGGCAGCAGCAGCATCGAACCGAAGTAGCCGCCGGCGAACACCGCCAGCAGCACCGCGGAGGTGCCGGTGATCCGGTTGCCGAGCACGCGCAGATCCAGCAGTGGCACCGAGGTGGTCAGCGATCGGCGCACGAACGCGGCGATGAGGCCGACCCCCACCAGCAGCGGCACCAGTACCGCGGGCGTGGCGAATCCGGCACTCTCGCCCGCGGCGGTGACGCCATAGATGACCAGCGCCAACCCGGGCGACATCAGCAGCAGCCCACGGATATCGAGCGCCCGCGGCGGTTCCGGGGCATCGTCGGGCACCACCCGCACCGCCAGCAGCAGCACCAGCGCGCCCAGCGGCAGATTGATGAAGAACATCCACCGCCACGACACCTCGTCGATCAGGTATCCGCCGATCACCGGGCCCAGCAGCGGGCCGACCAGAATGGCCAACCCGAGCGTGCTCATCAACTGTCCCAGGCGCTCCGGCCCGGCCGCGCGCAGCAGGATCGTCATGCCGACCGGCATCAGCAGTCCGCCGCTGGCACCCTGAACCAATCGAAAAGCGATGAGTGACTCGATGTTCCACGACAGTCCGGCCAGTACCGAGCCGACCGCGAAGGCCGTGATCGCCGTCAGATACAGCCGCTTGGCGCCGAATCGGCCGACCAGCCAGGCCGAGGTCGGCACCACGGCGCCGAGGGCCAGCGAGTAGCCGGTGGCGACCCACTGGATGGTGCTCAGGCCGGCGTGGAACTCCATCGACAGCTTGTTGATGGCGACGTTCACGATGGTCTGATCGAGCGTCGCCATGATCATGCCGACCACCAGGACCAGGGCGATCCGCATCGGATTGCGACTGGTGGCCGGTTCGACGGTGGTGATCACGGCGGTCACTTCCCGTACGGCTGGGCCAGGCGGGCGGCGCGCAGCGCTTCGCCCCACCAGGTGAGCTGATCGAGCATGGTCGCCGCGGCGGCGTCGGCATCGTTGGGCGCGGACAGCTCGCCCGCGTCGTCGAATCGGCCCCACGGATTCGGGAAGCAGACCGAGTCGCGCACGGTGACGGCGTGGAGTTCGGCGAAGACCGGGCGCAGGTGTTCCACGGCGCGCAGTCCGCCGGAGATGCCGCCGTAGGAGACGAAGCCGACCGGCTTGGCCTGCCATTCGGCGTGGTGGGTGTCGATCAGGTTCTTCAGCGTGCCCGGGTAGCTGTGGTTGTACTCGGGTGTCACCACGACGAACGCGTCGGCGCGCGAGAGCTTTTCGGTGGCTTCGGCGACGGAGGGGTGGTCGGTGGCGGCGCCGAACGCGTGCGGCAGTTCGATACTCGCGGTATCGACGATGTCGACGGTGACGGTGTCGCGCAGGGCCGCTTGCCGGACGAACCAGCTCGCGATCGTCGGACCGAAGCGCCCCTCCCTGGTACTGCCGATGACGACCGCGAGCCGCAGCGGGCTGATGGCGGTTCGGACGTGGTCAACCGTGGCGCTCATGACGTTCCTCTTCGTCGGTGACGGCCCTCGGCCGCCGCTGCGCTCTACCGTCCTACCTCAACGGTCATTGAGGTCAAGTCGACAAAGATTTGGGTGGTCCGGGAATACTTCTCGGCTTATGCTGCTTATTGCGTTCATACGCAGATAAGCAGTTTCGAAAGGGCAGGCATCATGAGCACCTCACTGTTCGCGCACCGCGACTACCGACTGCTGTTCACCGCCCAGGTCGCGGCCCTGTTCGGGACCGGGCTCACCACCGTCGCCCTCGGTCTGCTCGCCTACGAACTGGCAGGCGGCAACGCGGCCATCGTGCTCAGCACCGCGCTGACGCTGAAGATGGTCGCCTACGTCACTGTCGCGCCGATCGCGGGCGCCTACGCGGGCCGGCTGCCGCGCAGGCAATTCCTGATGGCGCTCAACGGTGTGCGCGGCGCGATCGTGCTCGCCCTGCCCTTCGTCGACCAGATCTGGCAGATCTACGTGCTCATCACGCTGCTGCAGATCGCCTCGGCCGCCTACACCCCCACCTACCAGGCGGTTCTGCCCGACATCCTGCCCGACGAACGCGACTACACGAAGGCGCTGTCGGCCGCCCAGCTCGCGGCGACCATGGAAACGCTGCTCAGCCCGATGCTGGCGGCGCTGGCCCTGAGCCTGATCAGCTTCCACTGGCTGTTCGTCGGCACCGGCCTCGGTTTCGCGGTGTCGGTCGCCCTGGTGACGGCCGCCCGCATCCCGAACGCGGCGGTCGGTGACGGCGCGATCACCGAACGGCTCGCCGCCGGGCTGCGGCTGTTCGCGGCGACGCCGCGACTGCGTGGACTGCTCGGATTGAACCTGGTGGTCGCCGCGGCGGGCTCGGTGGTGATGGTCAACACCGTGAACTACGCGCGGGATGTACTGGGCGGCAACCAGTCCGGCGTCGCGCTGCTGCTCGCGGCGAACGGTCTCGGCACGATGTTCATCGCGCTCACCCTGCCCAAGATCCTGGACCGCCGCGGCGAACGCCCGGTCATGCTCACCGGGGCGGCGGTGCTGCTCACCGGCCTGACCGCGGCGCTCGTTCTCTCCACCCTGCCGACGGGCGAGTGGCACTGGCCCGCCGCCCTCACCACCTGGGCCACCATCGGTGCCGGTACCGCCCTGATCCTCACCCCCACGGGCCGAGTCCTACGCCGCTCCGCCCGACCGGAAGACCGTCCCGCCCTCTTCGCCGGCCAGTTCTCCCTGTCCCACCTCGCCTGGCTGATCACCTACCCGATCACCGGCTGGCTGGCCACCACTGCCGGCTTCACGACTACCTGGGCGACCCTGGCCGTTATCGCCGGCATCGGCACCGTCGCGGCGATCCGGCTGTGGCCCCGCCACGACCCGGCCGAGATCACCCATATCCACGAACTCGGCGCGGTCGACCCGGCGATCCTGGCCGACGCGATCCAGGTCGGCCCCCGGCACTTCCAGCACACCCACCCCTACGTGATCGACTCCGACCACCCGCGCTGGCCTGCCAAGACCCTGGCTTACGCCTGAACCCGACCCGGAAAGCGAACGACCCCCCGACTCGACGGTCGGGGGGTCGTTCGCGTCCGGTGGGCCGGACGTGGGAATCGGAAGCGACTACGACTCGATGGACTCGCTGGCGCGTTCCTTGCTCAGCGCGACGGCCTGGTCGGTGCTCAGGCCCTGCTGCTTGGCGAGCAGATCGCGAATCTCGATGAGCAGTTCGGTCTCGGTGGGCTCGGCGTCCTTGGTGGTGCCGAACTTGTTCTTCAGCGACTTCATCGGGAGCATCAGCACGAAGTACAGGACCGCGGCGACCATGAAGAAGTCGATGAACGCGGTGATGATCGGGCCGAGCGCGATGAACGTCGCCGGCTTGTCGGCGATCAGCTGGACGCCGAGGCCCAGTTCGTTGGTCGAGCCGAACACCGCGAGCAGCGGATTGATGAGTCCCTTGCTGAACGAGGTGACCACCGCGGTGAACGCGGTACCCATCACGACCGCGACCGCGAGGTCGATGACGTTCCCGCGCATCAGGAAATCTTTGAACCCACTGAAAACAGACTTC
>NZ_JBHWZY010000094.1:0-12759 GCF_042727815.1 Nocardia sp. NPDC060220 | reverse complement strand
GATCCAAGCGATCTTCGTATTCTCAGCGGATCAGATACCCCCGAACCTAGCCGAGCACCTGACGCCGGCCAGTGATCTGCGGACCGGACTAGAGCGGTCGGCCGATCAGATCCAAGTTCCGACCTTCATCGTCGGTGGATATCAGGACTTGTTCGCTCAGTCGCAGATGAAGACCTATGAGCAGATCCCACTGCCGCCGGGACAGAAACAGATCCTGATGAATGACGGCTTCCACGCGACAGTCGGTTCGGGTGCTGGTCGCCCGGGTGGACCCCCGCGACTGGATGTTTTGCAGCGTGCCTGGTTCGACAAGTGGCTCAAGGGCATCGATAACGGCATCGACCAGTTCGGACCGGCCACGCTGTTCCAGCAGGGTGGCGGTTGGACTACCGGTGACTACCCGCTGCCGGGCATGACTCACACCCGCCAGTACCTGTCCCCCGTGCCCAGCGGTACGACCGGTGTCGTCACTCACGATGGCTCTCTGAGTTCGGATATTCCGGCGGACGCCGCCGACCTCACTGTTGCTCCAGGGCTGTCCACTCTGTGTTCGCGCGATGCGGCACAGGCGACCGCGGGCGTGCTGTCGATCATCGACGGGTGTGCGAAAGACTCGCGCATCGCCGAAGTCGCTGCGCTGACCTTCACCGGTAAGGCCGTCGACTCACCGACTGTGATCTCCGGGCCGGTGGCGGTGCACCTGAACACCGTCCACGATGTCACCGACGGATATTGGAGTGTCACCCTCAATGATGTTGCTCCCGACGGAAATTCGAAGGTGCTGTCTTCCGGCCAGCTGATGGCGTCGTTGCGGGCGGTTGATGACAGTCGCAGTCGCAAATCAGCCAATGGTGACTACACCGAGCCGTACCAGTTCCTGGATCTCGAGACGCGGCAACGAACCGTCCCCGGTCAGGCGACCACACTCGATATCGGTTTGACCGGCGTGCATGCGGTCTTGCAGCCGGGACACCGGGTGCGGGTCGACGTCTATGCCTCGAACCTGCCCAGGGGCTTTCCGCTGCCGGCTCTGTTGATCGAAACGCAGCTTCGCCCACAGCATCTGGTACTCGACCCCAAGGCGCCGAGTTGGGTCAACGTGCCGCTGAGCAGGCCGATCTGACAACCGACTGACCAGGACGGTCCGGGTGGGCGACGGTGCCCGCCCACCCGGACTCGGGTTTTCGCACTCCTGATGGGCAACTCGGAGGAGGTAGTGGCACCGCGGTGTGCCGGAACGGCGGAGCCTTCACATATGGCACGATCGATAGGTGGGCTCGATACCGTCACATTCATCGCTTGCGCAACAGCGGCTACGGCCGGGCCCCAGCGCGTTGACCCGTGAGGAAGTGCTTGCCTCGCAGCGCGGACGACTCGGCTGGGCGGCTTTGAACGTCGTCGCGGAAAAGGGGTACCAGCAGACAACGGTCAGCGACATCGTCAAACGAGCCGAAGTCTCGCGCCGCACCTTCTACGAACTGTTCGCCGGCAAAGAAGACTGCTATGTCGCGGCCTTCGAGTTCACCGTCGAGGTCGTGCAGAACATGCTCAACTCGGCGCTGCAACCGTACACCGACCTCGACTGGACAATTCTTGTCCAGAAATCACTGCAGGAATACCTCGTGATTCTTGCCGACGAACCCAACCTCGCCCGCGCCCTGCACGTGGAAGCTCTCGCTGTAGGCCCCGCCCTCGCCGTGCATCGGGCGGGGATGAAAAAGGTCTTCGTCGACCGGATGCGTCGTGTGCACGGCATCGGCGTCGCACAGGGCGAACTTTCCGGCAACCCGCGCGAAGGAGTGCTGGACCTTCTCATCGGCGGTATCGACGATCGGATCAGAGATTGCATCGACACCACAGGACCACAAGGACTCCCTGGTATCGCTCCCGACTTGACCACCGCGGCCATCGCACTGATCCGAGCAAGCGCCGAGCCGACACTCTGACTACAGGTCGCGCCCGACCTGCAACCACGTTCTCCGAATTGAGCCGAGCTGGGTGAGGTCGGCAGTCCACCGGACGCTCATCGCGATCGGCCTTACTTCGGATCGCGTTCCGGTAGGGGTCTTTCCACGATGTCCGGGCGGCCGAGGGAGGTGCGGACTCGGCGTTTGGCGGCGGTGTAGACCTGGGCGGTTTCGGCGGCTACCACGTCCCAGGCGAAGTCGGCGGTGAGGCGTTCGCGGGCGGTGTGGGCGCGGGCCTGGGCGGTGGCCGGGTCGTCGAGGACGGCGCGGGTGGCGTCTACCAGGCCGTCGATGTCGGCGGGGGCGAAGGACGCGCCGGTGACGCCGTCGATCACCGCTTCGCCCAAACCGCCTGCGGTGGAGGCGATCAGGGGGACGCCCGCGGCGGCGGCCTCGAGGGCGACGATGCCGAAGGGTTCGTAGCGGCTCGGCAGGACGATCGCGTCGGCGCCGTGCAGCCAGCCGAGGAGTTCGTCGTGGCCGAGGCTGCCGACGAAGTGGACCGCGCGGGCGACGCGGTGCACGCGGGCGCGTTCACGCAGCCACTCGAACTGGGTGCCGACACCGGCGACGGTGAGCGTGGTGCCGGGGTGGGCGCGGCGGATGCGGGGGAGAGCGGCGATCGCGTCCTGCACACCCTTCTCGTACTCGAGGCGGCCGACGTAGAGCAGGCGCGGCGGGCCGGAGCGCGGCGCGCGGGAACGGAAGGTCCACGAGCCGACGTCGATGCCGTTGCGGATCACCGTGATCGGCGCGAGCTCGGGCCCGTAGAGCCGGTCGACTTCGTCCTGCATGGAGGTCGAGCAGGTGATGAGCTGATCGGACTCATTGGTCAGCCACCACTCCACCGAGTGGACCTGCTTGTTGACCCGGCCCGACACCCAGCCGCTGTGGCGCCCGGCCTCGGTGGCGTGGATCGTCGAGACGAGCGGCACGTCGTAGTACTCGGCGAGCGCGATGGACGGGTGCGCGACGAGCCAGTCGTGCGCGTGCACCACATCGGGCGTCCAGCCCTCGCCGACGCCGGGCTTGCCGAGCGCTACCCCGGCACGCACCATCGCGTGCCCCATGGCCAGTGTCCAGGCGAGCATGTCCTCGCCGAAGTCGAAGCACGGCGGGTCTTCGGCCACCGCGACGACGAGCACGCCGTCGGCGATGTAGGAGTGGGTGGGGTGAGTGACCGAGTCGGTCCCCGTCGGGCGGCGGGCCAGCACCACGACCTCGTGACCGGCCGCGGCCAGCTCGACGGCCAGGTGATGCACATGCCGACCGAGCCCGCCGACCACGACCGGCGGGTACTCCCACGACACCATCAAAATCTTCATGCGGATCCTTCAGCGGCGGCCGACGGGACGACGGTCGGCAACCGCCGCGCGTCCAGACCAGGGAAGAATCCGTCGGCCATCGCCCATCCTGCCGCGAGACGGGTCGCTTTGGCGAACTGACCGGCGCCGATCGCCTCGGCGAGCTCCCGGACGGCGTGCGCGTGTTCGTGCGCCCGATCGCGCGCGTACCCGGCGGCGGAGTCCTTGCTGACCATGAACGCCCAGTCGCTGGACACCGTGAGAATCGCCTCACGCAGCAACTGATCGGCGACCGGGTCGCGCAGGGATCCGTCGCGGCGCACCTTGTCGAGGGTGTCCAAGGCCAGGCGAACGATGTCGGCGTTGAGCGCGACGAGGTCGGCGACCTGGTCGCCCGCCCAGACCCGCCAGTCCTTGCCCGAACCCCACGAGGAGTCGTTGAGCTGCACAGGTTCGCCGACGAAGCCCTTCTCGCGGGCATCGGCGAGGGTGCCGACGTTCACCCCCGCTTCGGGCAGGGCGCGCAGCACTTGTTCGAGCCACTGCGGCCCTTCGTGCCACCAGTGCCCGAACAGCTCGGTGTCGAACGCGGCCACCACGAGGGCGGGCCTGCCGATCCGCGCGGACTCCTCGATCAGCCGGGCACGGACGGTCTCGACGAAGTCGGCGACGTCGCGGGTGACCGCTTCGGCCGCCAGCTCGGGATCGTAAGGGGCCTTGTCAGGACCGTCGACGGTCTTGCCCGTGACGCGCGAGGGTTTGAGCCCGGTCGCGTGGTCGTAGTGGTGGAAATCGCGGTAGGCGCTCTGGCCCGGGTAGCCCTGTTTCGGCGACCAGACCCGGTAACTCACGGCCAGGTCGCGCCCGAAGGCCACGACCTCGGAATCGCGGACCGGCCTGCCGAGCGAGGTGTCGCCGCGCAGCGAAGGGCCGTCGACCATGAAGTGGGTGATGCCCGCGGCGTCGTAGCCGCGTTCCATGCCGGGCGTGTAGCCGCATTCGGGTGCCCAGATGCCGGTCGGTGTGGTGCCCCAGCGCAGGCGCGCGTCGGCCAGGCCCTCGGTGAGCTGGAACTGGCGCAGGCGCGGATCGAGCAGCGGCTGGAACGGGTGCGCCAGCGGTCCGCCGAGCAGTTCGATCGCGTCGGCGTCGATCAGCGAACGCCAGACCGGCGAACCGCCGTGCTGCCAGTTCTGTTCGAAATCGGCCAGCGCGGTCGCGGCGAGCCGATGTTCGTGACGGCCCAGCGCCACATTCCCCGACATCGACGCCTCGTCGGCGCGCAACTGCCAGTTGCCCAGCCAATGGTGCATGCCCGCGAGGCAGTGTGGATCGTCGAGCTGCGCGGCGAGCACCGGTGTGATGCCGAGACTCAGTAGATGCGAACGGCCTTCGGCGGCGAGATTTTTCAGCACCTTGACCAGCGGCAGATAGGACGCGGCCCAGGACTGGTAGAGCCATTCCTCGCCGACCGGCCAGCGCCCGTGATGGGCGAGCCACGGCAAGTGGGAGTGCAGGACCAGCGTGAACTGGCCCGGCACGGCGGAGCGGGAATCGGTCAACGTGGTGCCTTTTCGGCGATCGCGACCAGATCCAGGCTCGCGTCGATATCGCCCGCGCGCAGGTCGAAATCATCGATGGTGACGGCGGCGACGTCGGCGGTGAGGTCGGCGGGCCACGGCTCACCGGCCAGCGCGCGCTCGATCTGGGCGTCGATGAACGACCCGCCGTGCTTGGCGTCCAGTGCTTTGAGGCTCGCGCCGTGGTGCACGCCCAGCATCTCGGAGACGGTGAACCCGGCCTCGACGAGCAGTTCGGTCAGCTCGGCGGCGTTGAGTTCGCGGGTGTGGAACGGGTTGAGGGGGGTGTCGCGACCGGGGGAGAAGGTGATCCGATTCGGGGTGCTGATCAGCAGCACGCCGCCGGGGCGCAGCACGCGCAGGCATTCGCGCAGGAACTGTCCCTGGTCCCAGAGATGTTCGATGACTTGGAAATTCACCACGACGTCGACGGACTCGTCGTCCAGCGGCAGCGCGGCGAGGTTGCCCTGGATCATCTGCACGCGCGGGTAGCGCGCGCGGACGTGCGCGACGGCGCTCTCGTCGTAGTCCAGACCGGTGACGCGCTGGGCGACGCCCGCGATCATGTCGGCGCCGTAGCCCTCGCCCGAGCCCGCCTCGAGCACGATCTTGCCGGTGCACCGATCGAGCAGGCGGGCATAGGCGATCTCGTGCCGGCGGAACCAGTAGTTCTCCTCGGCGATGCCGGGCACCGTCCGCTCGCCGGTCAACGGCAGTGGTTCATGTGTGGCGGCCACGGGTGCGGCAGGGATCACAGCCTCGCTCATTGGTCCGAGGTTACTGGTACCGCCGGTTCACGCAGGAGTCAGGGACCTCTTGCGCAGGTAGGTTACCCACGAGTAACTTAGCGTAGGGTAGTGTTCCGATCTGAGCTAGATATCTCACACGGACGTACGGCTCAGCTCGTGCGGCCCCACCACACACGTGTCCCCAGAAGGAGGTCGACGAAGACCGATGCCGAACATCGTCGTACTCATCAAGCAGGTCCCCGACACCTGGTCCGAGCGCAAGCTGACCGATGGTGACTACACCCTCGACCGCGAGGCCGCCGACGCGGTGCTCGACGAGATCAACGAGCGCGCCGTCGAGGAAGCGCTGCTGATCAAGGAGGCCCAGGGCGGTGAGGTCACCGTGCTGGCCGCCGGTCCTGACCGCGCCAACGAGGCCATCCGCAAGGCGCTGTCCATGGGCGCCGACAAGGCCATCCACATCAACGACCCGGCGATCCACGGCTCCGACGCCGTGCAGACCGCCTACGTGCTGGCCGCCGCGCTCGGTCAGGTCGAGGGTGTCGAGCTGGTCATCGCCGGTAACGAGGCCACCGACGGCCGCGCCGGTGCCGTGCCCGCGATCATCGCGGAGTACATCGGCATCCCGCAGCTGACGCACCTGCGCAAGCTCACCGTTGACGGCGACAAGATCACCGGCGAGCGGGAGACCGACGAGGGTGTCTTCAAGCTCGAGGCGTCCCTGCCTGCGATCGTCTCGGTCACCGAGAAGATCAACGAGCCTCGCTTCCCCTCCTTCAAGGGCATCATGGCCGCGAAGAAGAAGGAAGTTCTGGTCTTCACCCTGGCCGATCTGGGCGTCGACCCGGAGACCGTCGGTGTCGCCAACGCGGGCACCCAGGTCACCGGTGCCACCCCGAAGCCGGCTCGCACCGCGGGCGAGAAGATCGCGGACGAGGGCGAGGGCGGCAACCAGATCGCGTCCTACCTCATCGGTCAGAAGATCATCTGATCCGGCGCCGTCCGAGACTTCCAAGGAGAAAGAACTAATGGCTGAAGTACTTGTGCTCATCGAGCACGCCGACGGTGCCGTGAAGAAGGTCAGCACCGAACTGCTCACCGCCGCCCGTGCGCTGGGCGAGCCCGCCGCCGTCGTGACCGGTCCCGCCGGTACCGCCGACAAGCTGGCCGCCGCGCTGGCCGCCGGTGGCGCCGAGAAGATCTATGTCGCCGAGTCCGACGACATCGAGGGCTTCCTGGTCACCCCGAAGGTCGACGTCCTGGCCGGCCTGGTCGATTCCGCCGCGCCCGCCGCCGTGCTGGTCGCCGCCTCCGCCGAGGGCAAGGAGGTGTCGGGCCGCCTTGCCGCGCGCATCGGCTCCGGTCTGCTCGTCGACGTCATCGGCGTCAACGCCGACGGCTCCGCTGTGCACTCCATCTTCGGTGGCGCGTTCACCGTCGAGGCCAAGGCCACCGGCGACGTGCCGGTGATCTCGGTGCGCCCCGGCGCCATCGAGGCCGCTCCGCAGGCCGGCGCGGGCGAGCAGGTCGTCGTCGAGGTTCCGGCGCAGGAAGACGGCGTCGTGAAGGTCATCTCGCGTGACCCGATCGTCGGTGGCGACCGCCCCGATCTCGCCGAGGCGAGCATCGTGGTCTCCGGTGGCCGCGGTGTCGGTTCCGCCGAGAACTTCTCGGTCGTCGAGGCGCTGGCCGACTCGCTGGGTGCCGCTGTCGGCGCCTCGCGTGCCGCCGTCGACTCGGGCTACTACCCGGGCCAGTTCCAGGTGGGTCAGACCGGCAAGACGGTCTCCCCGCAGCTCTACATCGCACTGGGCATCTCCGGCGCCATCCAGCACCGCGCCGGCATGCAGACCTCGAAGACCATCGTCGCTGTCAACAAGGACGAGGAAGCACCCATCTTCGAGATCGCCGACTACGGCATCGTGGGCGACCTGTTCAACGTCTCCCCGCAGCTGACCGAAGCCGTGAAGTCCCACAAGGGCTGATCACCACCCGGTCGGTTCGACCTCGGCCCGCGAAACCCGTTCCTGCGCCAGCGCAGCCCGGTTTCGCGGGCCGTTGCCGTTTCCCCGACCGGGCACGGGGCGCTGAGCGGTCGACCTCGCACATCGAGCGGGGCCGGTCGCGGAGTCGGCCACCGTCGCGAAGGCGTGTGGCGCAGGTACTTCGGTGGACCTCGCCGACGGCGGGTAGCGTGCGAGTCGTGTTGGAATCGGGGGCGGGCTTCGCTGGGTATCGCTTGGAGCGGGTGCTCGGGCAAGGGGGGATGGGCACGGTTTATCTGGCCGAGCATCCTCGCTTGCCGCGCAGTGTCGCGCTGAAATTGCTGAATCGGGAGTTCTCGGCCGATCAGGAATTGCAGCGGCGGTTCGAGCGGGAGGCCGATGTTGTCGCGCAGCTGGATCATCCGAGCATCGTCGGGGTGTACGACCGTGGCAGCGATGACGGGTATCTGTGGATCGCGATGCAGTTCATTCGCGGAACCGATGCCGCCACGTGGGATTCGCGTGCGCACGAGCCGGGGGTCACCGCGCGCCTGATCGGGGAAACGGCGTCGGCACTGGACTACGCCAACCAGCACGGAGTGCTGCACCGTGACGTCAAGCCGGGCAACATCCTGATCGCCGACGCCGAACACGGTCGTGAAATCCGGGCGGTACTCACCGATTTCGGGATCGCCCGGGTGGCCACCGCCAACACTCAGCTCACGGCGACGGGTACCTTCACCGCCACCCTCGCCTACGCCTCGCCCGAGCAGCTCTCCGGTGAGATCGTCGACCACCGCAGCGACCAGTACTCGCTGGCCTGCACCCTGTTCGCGATGTACGCCGGGCATCCGCCCTATACCGCGACCAACCCCGGCCAGGTGGTAGCGGGACACCTGTCGCACCCGGTGCCGCGACTCACCACGGTGAGAACGGATCTGCCGCCCGCGGTCGACGACGTCATCACCCGTGCGATGGCCAAGCGGCGTGACGAGCGGTTCGGCAGCGCAACGGAATTCACCGAGGCGATCCGGGATGCGCTCGAGGGCAGGCATGTCGCCGCGCCGACCGTGCGTCGGCCGTGGACCGACCCCGCGCACCAGGTCCCAGGATCCGGTGAACACGCGCAGCGACCGTGGACCGATCCCGCCCGGCAGTGGCACGGCTCCGGCGGACATCCGCAGCAGCCCGTCCTCCCGTCGTATGGTCACAGTGAACAGGTGCACAGCCCGCAGGTGCAGGGCGCCGGTGGGCACCCACAACCCGGCTGGGGGCGCGCGGAATACGGTGCGCCGGTGGGTGATCCGCGGATGTACCCGATGGTGGCGGGCAATCAGTGGTACCAGGCCCCGGTCGGCGGCCCGGAGCCGTCGAAGGCCGCCGCGTTCTTCGTCGGCATCGTGACGCTGCTGTTCAGTCTGTCGATCGCGGCCTTCCTGATCTACGGCATCACCGAAACCCTCGACGAGATCGACCGGGGCAAGGATCCGAGCGGGTCGTTCATCGCGATCGCGATTCTCACCGTCGTCGTCGCGTTCACCGGCAGCGGCGCGGTGTTACTGCTCTGCGCGCGCACCGCCGGTCGTGTCATGTCGATCATCACCGCGGTGCTCGTCGGGCTCTTCGCGCTGTTCGGGGTCATCGGGTCCGCGGTGGGCGAGGTCTACGCCGCCACCGCCGCCAGTGCTGCGGTGTTCGTCCTCGCGGCGGCGCTGGTCGGTTTCGCGGCATCATCGTCGACCGGGCGCTGGATCCGCTATCGCAAGGCGGTGCGCGCGAGTCGTTGGCGATGACCTGCGGTTCAGGCGGCGGTCAGTAGGGTGGGCTGATGTCGTCGGGGCGTGTGGCGGTGGTGCTGCCATCTTCGGTCGAGGAGACGGTTCGCGCGGTGTTCGGTGCGGCCGGGGCGCGGTGGATCGATGCGTTGCCCGAGGTGGTGGCCGGGTTGGCCGCGCGGTGGGGGCTGACGGAGTTCTCCGCCCCGTTCGGTGGCGGAACGCATGCCTATGTGGCGGCCGCGCGGCGCGTGGGCGGGGCATGGGTGGTGTTGAAGGTGCCGATGGTCGACGAGGAGAACGTCGCCGAGGCCACCGCGCTGCACAGCTATGCCGGCGACGGTGCGGTCCGGCTGCTCGATTTCGACCCGGCCAGCGGTGCGATGCTGCTCGAGTGGGCCCGTCCGGGCACGGAATTGCTCACCCAGCCGGGGTTCCCGAGCCTGGAGGGGCGACCGGAGAACGCCGACAAGGTGGCGTTCGCCTGCGGGTTGTATCGCCGACTGCGGCGTCCCCGGACCGCGGTTCCCGCCGGTTTCCCGGAATTGCCCATGGCCACCGATATCGTGACAGGTCTCCGTGCGCGGCTGGCCGATCCGGAACCCGCACTGGCCGAACACATCTCACCCCTGCTGCGAGAACGGGCAGCGCGCAGGTGTGCCGAGTTGAGCGAGCCGGCCGGTGAACTGCTGATCGTCAACCGCGACACCCATCTCGGCAATATCGTGGCCGCCGAACGTGAACCATGGCTGCTGATCGATCCGAAACCCTGCCTCGGCGAAGCCGCCTTCGACGCGGGCTTCCTGATCATGATCCAGGTCCAGACGACGCCGACCCCCGAACACGCGCGCGCCGTCGTCGTCACGACCGCGCGTCACCTCGATGTTCCGATCGACCGCGCGGGCGCCTGGGCCTTCCTGCGCGCGATCGAGGAGATCGTCTGGTCGGTCGAGGACGGCGACGACGGCACTCTGCCACTGCACGTGGCGGTCGCGACGGCGCTCGCGGGCGACCCGTGGCGATCCGGCGATCCGACCTGAACGGCCGGGGCCACCACGATTCACGGCCGGTGCAGCGCATCCAGCAGGGTCTGCACGATCGGGTTCTCGCGGGCGTCCTCACGCAGGACCGCTGACACCGGGATGCGAAGGCGGTGGTCGGTGAGGTCGAGGGTGAGCAGGCCCTTGGTGGGGCCCTCGTAGAGGATCGTCCAGGACTCGGGGCGGTTGAGCAGTTCCATCGTGGCGGTGTGATCGGGCGGAATCGGCGGGCCGAAGGTGGGTCCGGTCGGGAGGTCGGCGAAGGCGGAGCGGATCAGTGTGTGCAACAACACCTGCTCCTGCTCGGGCGGGAGCAGCAGGGGATAGGGGCTCAGATCGGCGAGGGTGACCGCGCCGCGTTCGGCCAGCGGGTGATTGCTCGAGATGGCGATCACCAGGTCCTCGACCCACAGCTGTTCCACCGCGAGGCCCGGCTGCTCGACACTGCCGCGGATCAGCGCCAGATCGCAGTCGCCGTCGGCCACCGCGGTGATCCGCTGACGGAAGGGCTTGATCACGTATTCGATCTCGGCGTCGGGATGGGCGGCCCGCGCGGTGGCGATCGCCGACAGCGACGGCGCGGCGAAAGACATGTTCGCGGCCAGGCGGATGCGCGGTCCGGTGGTGCGCACGGCGGCACGGATCGCCGATTCCAGGCTCAGCATCTGCTTGGCCAGTGGCAGCAGGCGCGAGGTCGCGTCGGTCGGGACGACGGCGCGGGTGGTGCGCTCGAACAGTTGCGCGCCGAGGTCACGTTCCAGTCTCGCGATCTGGTGGCTGATCGCGGATTGGGAGATGAAGCAGCGGTTGGCCGCGCGGCTGAAACTGAGCTCCTCGCAGACGGCCACGAAGTAGGCCAACTGTCGAAGTTCCACCAGGTACCTCCTATTGATTAGTTATACAGATAAGAGTCATCTCTATTATGCGCCCAGGCAGTGGAAACATCTTCGTTCCGCATCGCGTTTACTCATAGGAAAGGATTTATTACCGATCTGGAACGCGATCTTGGAGCGAGTGATCATGGAACACACAGATGTCGTCATCGTCGGCTCGGGCTTCGGAGGCCTGGCCGCAGCCAAGCAACTGGCCAAGTCACGAGTCGGTGTCGTGCTGATCTCGAGCACGCCCGAACACCTGTTCCAGCCGCTGCTCTATCAGGTGGCGACCGGCGTGCTCGCGCCCGAGGAGATCGCGCCGCCGATCAAGAACGTACTGCGCCGCCACCCCGAGATCGACGTCCGCCTCGGCAAGGTCACCGGTATCGACGCCGAGAACGCGGTCCTCACCTACGAGACCGCCGATGGTCCCCGCCAGATCGCCTACGCCTCGCTGATCGCCGCCACCGGCGCCAGCCAGAGCTACTTCGGCCGCGACGACTTCGCCGAGAAGACCTATTCGCTCAAGACCATCGACGACGCCCAGCGCCTGCGCGACCAGATCGCTCACGTGTTCGCCTTGGCCGAGGGTGCTGACGAGGTGACCAGGCACCGCCGGCTCAGCTTCGTGGTGGTCGGTGCGGGCGCGACCGGTGTCGAGGTGGCCGGCCAGATCAAGGAACTCGCGAAACGGCACTTCCACCAGCAGGTTTCGGTGACCCTGGTCGAGGGCGCCGGCGAGGTGCTGCCGCCCTTCGGCGGCGGGCTCTCGGAATACGCGAAACGCTCGCTCACCGACAGCGGCGTCGAGGTGCTGCTGGGCACCTTCGTCACCGACATCGACGAGGGCAAGGTGACGGTCAAGGACAAAGAGGGCATGGAGCGCCGGATCGCCGCCGAGACGGTGGTGTGGTCGGCGGGCGTGCAGGTCGGCGGCTTCGCGACCTTGCTCGCCGAGGCCACCGGCGCCGAGACCGACCGCGCGGGCCGCATCCTGATCAACCCCGACCTGACCGTCGGCGGCCACGCCGACATCTACGCCATCGGCGACATGACCTCGCTCAACGGCTACCCCGGCCAGTCGCCGGTCGCCATGCAGGAGGGTCGCCACGCCGCCGACATCATCCGGCGCAAGAAGGCCGCGGGCACGCCGTTCGTCTACTGGGACAAGGGCAGCATGGCCGTGATCAGCCGCTTCAGCGCGGTGGTGAAGCTCAACGAGCGTGTGACGTTCAAGGGCACCATCGCCTGGGCGATGTGGTTGGCCGTGCACCTGATGTACCTGGTCGGCTTCCGCAACCGCTTCGCCGCGGTGGCGGGGTGGCTGGTCGCGTTCATCGGGACGGCGCGCCCCGGCTTCGACGAGGCCGAGCGCGCTGAGGCCGAGCGGGCGAAGGTCGAGCCGGCGAAGGCTGAACCGGCGAAGGCCGAGTCGGCGGACGCCGATCGCGCCGACGACATCGTTGCGGCGACCACCAAGGAGC
>NZ_JBHWZY010000093.1:0-12786 GCF_042727815.1 Nocardia sp. NPDC060220 | reverse complement strand
GGTCAGCGCTTCGGTGAGGGCTTCCTGAACCGCGGCCTCCGAGGTGGAGTCGAGGGACGCGGTCGCCTCGTCGAGGATGACGACTCTCGGCTGCTTGAGAAGCAGGCGGGCGATGGTGAGGCGTTGGCGTTCACCGCCGGAGAGGCGGTAACCGCGTTCGCCGACCACCGTGTCCAGACCGTCGGACAGCGAATCGACCAGGTCGCCGAGCCGGGCGCGACCGAGGGCGTCCCACAGTTCGTTTTCGGTGGCTTCCGGCCGGGCCAGCAGGAGATTCGCGCGGATGGTGTCGTGGAAGAGGTGCCCGTCCTGGGTGACCAGGCCGACGGTGCGCTGGATGGATTCGGTGGTCAGGTCGCGCACGTCGGACCCGTTGAGGCGGACCGCGCCGGAGTCGACGTCGTAGAGGCGCGAAACCAGCTGGGCGATAGTGGATTTGCCCGCGCCGGAGGAGCCGACCAGCGCGATGAGCTGTCCGGGTTCGGCGCGCAGCGACACCTCGTGCAGTACCTCGACACCGCCACGGCGGTCCAGTGTCGCGACATCTTCCAGCGAAGCGAGCGAGACCTTGTCGGCCGACGGGTAACCGAAGTTCACCGCGTCCAGTTCCACCGCGACCGGGCCGTCGGGCACCGAGGTGGCGTGCGGGGCGTCCTCGATCAGCGGCTTCAGGTCCAGCACCTCGAAGACACGCTCGAAACTCACCAGCGCGGACATGATCTCCAGGCGGGCGCTGGCCAGCGCGGTGAGCGGGGTGTAGAGGCGGGTGAGCAGCAGCGAAAGCGCGACGACCGAGCCCGCGTCGAGGCTGCCCGTCAGCGCGTACCAGCCGCCGAGTCCGTAGACCAGGGCGAGCGCGAGCGCGGAGACCAGGGTGAGCGAGGTGACGAAGGTGGTCTGCAGCATCGCGGTGCGTACGCCGATGTCGCGCACGCGGGTAGCGCGCTCCGCGAACTCCGACGATTCCTGCTTCGGCCTGCCGAACAGCTTCACCACCGTGGCGCCCGGTGCGGAGAAGCGCTCGGTCATCTGGGTGCTCATGGCGGCATTGAGCTGGGCCGCCTCACGCTGCATGGCGGCGAGTTTGTTGCCGGCGCGCCGGGCGGGGATCACGAAGACGGGGAGAAGGACAAGGGCGAGCAGGGTGATCTGCCAGGAGATGCTGAGCATCACGGCGAGCGTGAGCACCAGGGTGACGAGGTTGGTGATCACGCCGGACAGAGTGTCGCTGAACGCGCGCTGCGCGCCGATCACATCGCTGTTCAGCCGGCTCACCAGCGCGCCGGTGCGGGTCCGGGTGAAGAACGCGACGGGCATCTTCTGCACGTGATCGAACACGGCGGTGCGCAGATCGAGGATCAGACCCTCGCCGATCCTTGCCGACAGCCAGCGGATGGCGATGCCGAGGGCCGCGTCGAACACGGCCAGGGCCGCGATGGCGAGCGCGAGCAGCACCACAGTGCGCGGCGCCGCACCGTCGACGATCCCGTTGACAACCCGCCCCGCCAGCACCGGGGTGGCCACACCGAGCACCGCCGCCACCACACTGAGCAGCAGGAACCCGCCGATTCGGCGCCGGTGATGCTCGGCGAAGCGCAGGATCCGCCGTGCTGTCACCATGCTGAACGGGCGCTGTTCCTCCGGTGCGTTCACGCGCCGGTACATCTGGCTGTAGGCCACTGATTCGATACTCACTGCCACTCTCCTCGAGGCTCCCCGCCCATTGAACTCCTGCCCACCGACACTAAAACCTCAACAAAGGTTGACCGCAAATACTTTCCGGGCGCACCGGGTTCAGCGCACAGCGAAACCAGCGGCCGATCACCACCAGGTGACCGGAATAGGCTGGTCGGGTGGACGACGACCGGAGCTCGGAAAAGCTGGCCGACGCACTGCGCACGCGGACCGGCTGCCCGGTCGACGCGTCGGTGCGCAGACGCGTCGAATACTCCGCCGACGCCTCCAACTACCGCGTCCGGCCCGCCGTGGTCGTGTTTCCCCGTGGCGAGAACGACGTCGCCGCCACCGTGAACTTCGCCCGCGAGAACGGGCTGTCGATCACCGCTCGCGGTGCGGGCACCTCGGTCGCGGGCAACGCCATCGGACCCGGCATCGTGCTGGATTTCAGCAGGCAGATGAACGCCGTGCGCGCGGTCGACCTCGAGGCGCGAACAGCGATCGTGCAGCCGGGGCTGGTGCTGTCGGATCTGCAACGGCGGCTGCGGCCGCACGGGTTGCGGTTCGGGCCCGACCCGTCGACGCAGGACCGGTGCACCCTGGGCGGGATGATCGGCAACAACGCGTGCGGACCGCATGCGCTGGCCTGGGGTCGTACCTCCGATACGGTGCGTGAGCTGTGCGTTATCGACGGCACGGGGGAACGGCGGACACTCGGTACCGACCTGGCGGCGGTGCCCGGCCTGGCGAAGTTCACCACCACGAATCTGGCGATACTGCGCACCGAGCTGGGACGGTTCGATCGGCAGGCATCCGGCTACGGGCTGGAACACCTGCTGCCGGAACGCGGTTCGTCGGTGGCGAAGGCGTTCGCCGGTTCCGAAGGCACCTGTGGACTACTCCTGGAAGCGGAGGTCGCGCTCACACCGGTGCCCGCCGCGACCGTGCTCACGGTGCTCGGGTACCCCGACATCGCCTCGGCCGCGGACGATATCGCCGCGGTGACCAGCTGCGCGCCGATCGCGGTCGAAGGCATCGATGCCGGACTGGTCGATGTGGTCCGCGCGCATCGGGGGACCGTGCCGGAGTTGCCGCGAGGTCGCGGCTGGCTGTTCGTCGAAACCGCGGGGGCGAGCCCGGCCGAGGCACTGGCCACGGCCCGGCGCCTGTGCGCGGCGAGCCACGCCGATGATCACCGGATCGTCACCGATCCAATGGCCACAGCGGCACTCTGGCGTATTCGGGCCGATGGCGCCGGTCTGGCGGGACGAACCCCCGACGGGAAGCCCGCCTGGCCCGGGTGGGAGGACGCCGCTGTCCCGCCGGAGAATCTGGGGGCGTACCTGCGCGAATTCGCCACGCTCACCGCCGAATACGACGTGGGCGGTCTGCTGTACGGACACATCGGCGACGGTTGCATCCACGTGCGCCTCGACTTCCCGATCACCGACGCGCCCCGGCGTTTTCGCACCTTCCTCTTCGACGCCGCCGAACTCGTTGTGCGCCACGGTGGATCGCTCTCGGGCGAACACGGTGACGGCCGCGCCAGATCCGAACTGCTCGAAGTGATGTACTCACCGGCCGCTCGCGCGGCCTTCGCGGGCTTCAAGTCCCTGTTCGATCCCGGCGACCTGCTCAACCCCGGCGTCCTCGTCGCCCCGAGCCCCGTCGACGCCGACCTGCGGGTAGCCGGGCTCACGCCGGTCCCCTCGCGGGGGTTCGCCCTGTCCGCGGACTCCGGCGATTTGTCCACAGCTGTGCACAGATGTGTAGGAATCGGCAAGTGCCGCGCGGACACCGGCGGTTCCGGCGGCTTCATGTGTCCCTCGTACCTGGCCACCGCCGACGAGAAGGACACCACCCGGGCCAGGGCCAGAGTTCTCCAGGAAGTCGTTCGAGGCGAACTCGACTGGCGTGCACCGGCAGTCGAGCAATCCCTCGATCTCTGCCTCTCGTGCAAGGCCTGCGCGGCCGACTGCCCCGCGGGCGTCGACATGGCCACTTACAAATCCGAGGCGCTGTATCGGCGCTACCGCGGACGCTTACGGCCGGTGGATCACTACGTGCTCGGCCGGCTCCCGCGCTGGCTCGCCATCGCCCAGCACTTCCCACGCCTGGCCAATGCCATCGCGGCCCGTCCGCGCCTGCGCCGAGCCGGCATGCGCCTGGCCGGAATCGACCCGAGGCGAGCAGCGCCGCGACTCGCCTCGAAGTCGTTTCGCCGATCGCTGGGCAGCGACGACCGCACAGGCCACAGCGAGACCTCGGCCACCGAGGTCATGCTGTGGATCGACACCTTCACCGACACCTTCGACCCGGAGAACGCGGCAGCCGCGACCCAACTGATCGAACAACTCGGCTATCGCGTGCGCATCCCCAGTGACCGGGTGTGCTGTGGCCTGACCTGGATCAGCACCGGCCAACTGGACGGCGCCCGCGCCCGGCTGCGCGCCACCGTGGACGCACTGGCCACCCACGTAGCCGCCGGTGGCCTGATCGTCGGTCTCGAACCGTCCTGCACCGCCACCCTGCGTGCCGACCTCCCCGAACTGCTCCCCGGCGATCCACGAGCGAAACAGGTCGCCGCCGCGGTCCGTACCCTCGCCGAGTTCCTGCTGGAGCACCCCGGCTGGCAACCACCCCGTCGACCGCACGACACCGTGATCGTCCAGCCGCACTGCCACCAGCACGCGGTAGGCGGCTTCGACGCCGAACGCCGAATCCTCGCCGCGATGGGCGTCACCGTCGGGGAACTGGCGGGCTGCTGCGGTCTGGCCGGCAACTTCGGCATGCAACGCGGCCACTACGACATCTCGGTCGCGGTCGCCGAGAACGCCCTGCTCCCGGCGCTGAGGAACGCCCCGCCGCATGCCGTCTTCCTGGCCGACGGCTTCTCCTGCCGCACCCAGGCCGACCAACTCGCCCATACCCCCGGCGTGCATCTGGCCAGGTACCTGCTCGATTGCTCGAGCGCACCGGCTGCCGGTTGACGCCGATCACAGGCGCACAATGGTCGAATGCGTGACCAGACCCTGGACCCGGACCTGGCCTCGGCCTGCCTGTCCAGGACCGTCCGGTCGAGCAGGCCCTTCGACGTCGGCATCACCGTCTCGCCCCTGCGCCGCGGCGGCGGCGATCCCTGCCACCACATCGGCCCGGACGGCAGCCACTGGCACGCTTCGCGAATGCCGACCGGCGTGGTCACCTACCGGCTGACCCAGGACGGCCGTGACGGCGCCGCCGCCCGCGCCTGGGGGCCGGGAGCCGAGGAATTCCTGGCCGGTCTCGACCGCATGCTCTGTCTCGAGGAAGACCTCGACGACTTCGCCCCCGCACACCCCAAGCTGGTCGAAGCCCACCGCACGGTGCCCGGTCTGCGCATGCTGAAGACCGGCCTGGTGATGGAGTCGCTCATCCCGGCCATCCTCGAACAGAAGGTGCACACGAAGTCGTCGTTCGCCGCCTGGCGCACCCTGGTCCGCGAGTTCGGGACCAAGGCCCCAGGCCCGGCGCCGACCGGCCTGATGGTGGCGCCGGACGCCGAGACCTGGCGATTGATCCCGTCGTGGAAGTACCACCGGGCCAACGTCGGGCCGCAGCGCGCACAGACCATCGTGCGCGCGGCCAGAGTCGCCGACGCGATCGAACGCACCGCCACACTCGACCCGGCCGACGCCGCGCGACGTCTGCGCAGCCTGCCCGGTATCGGGGTGTGGACGGTGGCCGAGACCGCGCAACGCGCGTTCGGCGACGCTGATGCCCTCTCGGTCGGCGACTACCACCTCGCCGCCGTCGTCGGCTGGAGTCTGCTCGGCCACCCGATCGACGACGACGCGATGATCGAATACCTGCGACCGCTACAACCCCACCGCTACCGCGCGGTGCGACTGCTGGGGCTCAGCGGGCAGGCACGCAAACCGAAGTTCGGCCCGCGCGACCCGATCACCGACCATCGCCATCACTAGCGTGTCGCGCGCGCGTCCAGCACGCAGCGGCCCGCTTCGACGAGGGTGTTGCGCGCCCGTCGGCGCACCCGGCACTCTTCGACCGTGCAGTCGAGGTGTAGTTGCATTGCGGCGTGGGCTTGTTCGGGCTCCATCGGGCCCGGATCGATGGAGCAACTCAGCAGTGCTGTGGCGACGCGCATGTTCACTTCGCTCAATTGCATGAAAACAGCACAGCACGCAAACGCCCGGCTAACGGTGAGTACACGCGCGAAAGATGGGATTTACCGCGAATTCCCAGCACGACATCCAACGGGGAGTGCAGGATTCCCCAGACTGGACGAATCCACCGCCGCAGCGGGGCATGGCGGGGATGACGGGTATGCGACACAGAAGGAGTGGGGCTGTGGCAGCGAACGCATCGAACGGAACAGCGGGGCAGGCGGGCGTCTCCTCGACTCTGCCGCGCCGCCAACTCGGTCGCTACCTGCGTGATTGGCGCACCCAGGCCGGGCTCACCATCGCCGAGGCGGCACGGCTGATGGAGTGGGGAGCCAGCACCCTCCAGCGACTGGAAAAGGGTCAGGCCGATCGCATTCGCACCATCGACATCCACGAGCTGTGCCGGATCTACGGCATTCCCGACGATCTCGCCGAAGGCTTCGCCGGTCTGGCGCAGCAGGCCGCCGTCAAGAGCTGGTGGCACGCCTACGGCGACTTGATTCCCGAAAACTTCGATATCTATGTGGGTTTGGAGGCATCGGCGCAACGGTTACGCGCCTACCAGTCCGAGCTGGTTCCCGGTCTGCTGCAGACCGCGGAATACGCTCGCGCGCTGAATCATCTGGGCTTCCCCCAGGATTCGGTCGACGAGCTCGATCGGCGGGTCGCACTGCGGCTGCAACGGCAGGTGTTGATCACCCGCAAGCATTCGCCCGCCGAGATCGACGTGGTTCTGCACGAATCGGTATTGCGTAGCATCGTCGGTGATGCAAAGGTGATGGCTGCGCAGCTGCGACACCTCGCCGACGCGAGTACCCGAAGTAATGTGGCATTGCGCATCCTGCCGTTTGCCGCCGGTGTTCCACTCGGAGTCTCTACCGGACCTTTCACGGTTCTCGAGTTCGGTACCGACAGCAAAGGGCAACCGGTCGAACCACCAGTGGTGTACGCCGAAGGCTTTACCGGTGACCTCTACCTGGAACGACGCGCGGATGTTCGAAGGTACGACCGGGCTCACGAATGCCTCCAGCGTCATGCGCTGGATATCCAACCGAGTAGACACCTGCTGCGGCAGGTCGCGAAGGAGTATGTGGCATGAGTTTCGATCTCGTCGACGCACACTGGTTCAAGAGCACCCGCAGTGGTGCGGGCAAGGATTGCGTCGAAGTTGCTTTCCTGTTCGGCGGGCACGTCGGGGTGCGCGACAGCAAGAATCCCGCCGGTCCCGCCCTGGTCTTCGACGGCGCGAGCTGGGACGCCTTCACCCGCGGTATCGACACCGGCGCGTTCGCGTGAACACCAAGCGCGACATCGACACCTCCGGTGCCACCTGGCTGCGCGCGGGCACCGACGACGGCAGCGTGGAGGTCGCCATGCTGGCAGACGGGTACGTCGCGCTACGCGACAGCAAGAATCCCGGCGGCCCCGTGCTGATCTTCACCCCGAGTGAATGGACCGCCTTCACCGCGGGCGTACACGACGGCGAGTTCGATCGTCCTTGATCACGGTAGATCACGGAACGATAGATTTTCGGCATAGGCCGAGGTTTGGTGCGGCGTCGGGTCGGGTAACCCAGGTATATGGACCGAGGGTTGAAGAAAATGCCACCCCGGTACCGGAGGCTAGCGCCTGAGGACGGTGTGGAACGCCTGATCGTGGTACTGCTGTTCGCGGTATCGGCGATCGGAATCTACGTACTCACCGCCTCTTTGCTGTCGGCGCTGTTCATCGGATTACTGGTCGGATTAGTCGCTGTAGGGACTGTCGCTGTCTTGTAGGCAGCCGTCGCTGCGGGGTTTCGCACCCCGCCGCGACAACAGTTTCCTACCGGCGGAACAATTTATTGCCGAGCCAGACAATCGGGTCATATCGCCTATCCACGACTCGTTCTTTCAGTGGAATCAACGCGTTGTCGGTGATCTTGATGTGCTCGGGGCACACATCGGTGCAGCACTTGGTGATATTGCAATAGCCCAAACCTGCTTCCTCCTGGGCCATTTCGCGTCGGTCACGGGTGTCGAGCGGGTGCATCTCCAACTCCGTGATACGCATCAGATACCGCGGACCCGCGAAGGAGGTCTTGTTCTCCTCGTGATCACGCACCACATGGCAGGTGTCCTGACACAGGAAGCACTCGATGCACTTGCGGAACTCCTGTGAGCGCTCGACGTCGACCTGCTTCATTCGGTACTCGCCCGGAGCGAGACCGGCCGGTGGCGCGAACGACGGTATCTCCCTTGCCTTCTCGTAGTTGAACGAGACGTCGGTGACCAGATCCTTGATGATCGGGAACGTCCGCATCGGGGTGACGGTGATGACCTCGTCCGGAGTGAACGTCGACATCCGCGTCATGCACAGCAGGCGCGGGCGCCCGTTCACCTCCGCCGAACACGAACCACACTTGCCCGCTTTGCAATTCCAGCGCACAGCGAGGTCGGGGGTCTGGGTGGCCTGGAGCCGGTGGATGATGTCGAGCACCACTTCGCCCTCGTTCACCGCCACCGTGTAGTCCTCGAGGCTCCCGCCGTCGATGTCGCCGCGCCAGACCCGGAACCGGGCGTCGTATCCCATGGTTACGCCTTTCCCTCGGCTGCCGGGTGCGCAGCCAATTCTTGCTCGGTGTAGTACTTTTCGAGCTCACTCAGTTCGAACAGGGCGAGTAGGTCGTCGCGCATCGGCGTCTGATCGGCCGGGGTGACGGTGACGTCGGGGATCTGCGCGTCCGACGCCGGATCGACGGCGCAGACCAGCAGTGTGTTGCGCCAGTCCGGGTTCATGCCGGGATGATCGTCGCGGGTGTGGCCACCGCGACTCTCGGTGCGCAACAGAGCTGCCTGCGCGACACATTCGCTCACGATCAGCATGTTGGCCAGGTCCAGCGCCAGGTGCCAACCGGGGTTGAACGGTCGCTTGCCCTCCACCGCCACATCGGCGTAGCGGACACGCAGCTCGCCGAGTTTGTCGATCGCCGCGCGCACCTCGTGTTCCTTGCGGATGATGCCGACCAGGTCGTTCATCGTCTGCTGGAGTTCGGAGTGCAGGGTGTACGGGTTCTCGCCGGAGCCCTCCGCACGCGAATCGAACGGCGCCAGCGCGGTTTTCACAGCCGCTTCGATATCGGTTTCGGCGGGCGTCGGCTTGTCGGTGAGTTGCTGCACGTAGGCCGACGCGCCGAGCCCCGCCCGGCGGCCGAACACCAACAGGTCCGACAGCGAGTTGCCGCCGAGCCGGTTCGAGCCGTGCATGCCGCCGGAACACTCACCGGCAGCGAACAATCCGGGCACGACAGCCGCCCCGGAATCGGGGTTCACCTCGATCCCACCCATCACGTAGTGGCAGGTGGGGCCGACTTCCATCGGCTCGGCCGTGATGTCGACATCGGCCAGTTCCTTGAACTGATGGTGCATCGACGGCAGCCTGCGCACGATCTCGTCGGCGGGCATGCGGGAGGCGATGTCGAGATAGACGCCGCCGTGCTCGGTGCCGCGGCCCGCCTTCACCTCCTCGTTGATCGCCCGCGCGACCTCGTCGCGGGGGAGTAGATCAGGAGTGCGGCGCGCGGAATCGTTGTCGCGCAACCACTGATCGGCTTCCTCCTCGGTTTCGGCGTACTGGCCCTTGAAGACCGGCGGGATGTAGTCGAACATGAACCGCTTGCCGTCGGAGTTCTTCAGCACCCCGCCGTCGCCGCGCACGCCCTCGGTGACGAGGATGCCCTTCACGCTCGGTGGCCAGACCATGCCGGTGGGGTGGAACTGCAGGAACTCCATATTGATCAGCGTCGCGCCGGAGCGCAGCGCCAGCGCGTGGCCGTCGCCGGTGTACTCCCAGGAGTTCGATGTCACCTTGTAGGACTTGCCGATTCCGCCGGTGGCCAACACGATGGCCGGCGCCTTGAACAGCACGAAGCCGCCGGATTCGCGCCAGTAGCCGAACGCACCCGCGACAGCGCCCGCGTCGGTGAGCAATTCGGTGATCGTGCACTCGGCGAAGACCTTGATCCTCGCCTCGTAGTCGCCCGTGGCCGCGTAGTCCTCCTGCTGCAACGAGACGATCTTCTGCTGCATCGTGCGGATCAGTTCGAGGCCGGTCCGGTCGCCGACATGGGCCAGGCGCGGATAGGTGTGGCCGCCGAAGTTGCGCTGGCTGATCCGGCCGTCGGGCGTCCGATCGAACAGCGCGCCATAGGTTTCCAGCTCCCACACCCGGTCGGCGGCCTCCTGGGCATGCAGTTCGGCCATGCGCCAGTTGTTGAGGAACTTGCCGCCGCGCATGGTGTCCTTGAAGTGCGTCTGCCAGTTGTCCTTCTCGTTGGCATTGCCCATCGAGGCCGCGCAGCCGCCCTCGGCCATCACGGTATGTGCTTTGCCGAACAACGACTTACACACCACCGCCACCGAAAGCCCTTGTTCGCGTGCCTCGATCACGGCTCGCAGACCCGCGCCGCCCGCCCCGATCACCACGACGTCGTAGTCGTGCCGTTCCACGTCTGGCATTGAAATACAAGCTCCTCGCGTTGTCGCAGCTCAGTTGACGAACCGCAGGTCCGAAATGGTGTGGCTCGCAACCAACATCACGTAGAAGTCGGTGAGCACGAGGGTGCCGAGGGTGGTCCAGGCCAGCGCCATGTGGCGGGTGTTGAGCTTGGAGATCTGGGTCCAGTACCAGTACCGCACCGGATGGGCGGAGAAGTTCTTGAGCCGCCCGCCCGCGATGTGCCTGCACGAATGACACGACAGGGTGTAGGCCCACAGCAGGATCACGTTCACCAGCAGCACGATGTTGCCGAGGCCGAAACCGAAACCGCCACTGCTGCCGTGGAACGCGGTGATCGCGTCGTAGGTGTTGACCAGCGAGACCACCAGCGCCACGTAGAAGAAGTAGCGGTGCGCGTTCTGGATGATCAACGGCAGCCGCGACTCTCCGGTGTAGCGCGCGTGCGGCTCGGCCACCGCGCAGGCCGGCGGCGAGAACCACACCGAGCGGTAGTAGGCCTTGCGGTAGTAGTAGCAGGTGAGCCGGAAGCCGAGCAGGAACGGCAGCACCACGAAACCGAGCGGAATCCACATCGGCAGCTCGGGGAACGGGGTGCCGAAGTGCGCCGATCCCGGTGCGCACGAGTCGCTCAGACACGGCGAGTAGAACGGCGTCAGATAGTGGAACTCGGGGACCCAGTAGGCCGTCCGCACAAAGGATCTGATCGTCGCGTAGATGACGAACGCGGCGAGCCCGAGCGCGGTGAACAGCGGTGGTAGCCACCAGCGGTCGGTGCGGAGGGTGCGCGCGGAGATGCGGGCACGCGTTCTGCTGAAGACGCCGGTGCCCGCGGAGTGTGACGCGGGGGAGGCGGTCGGTGCGGCACTCACGGTGGATGCCTCGCTGATCCTCGGGTCTGCGGCAGTGATCATTACCCACCGCGATGGATTGTGATGTGGAGCACCATACGCCTGTGTTCGCGCCGCTCGCGGTGGGTCTCACCCACTCGGTTGTCACACATACCGGTGATCTCGATCACAGCCGTGACGTCCGTGACGACCCGTCATGCCCGTGCAACAAACCTGTGGTGCCCTGTGACAGGTATTCCCCGCACCGGGGAGAGGAGCGTGACGCGCAATGAGAAGAGCCGCGATCGTGGCACCCGTCCGCACGCCCAGTGGCGTCGAGGGTGGCGCGCTGTCGGGTATGCCCGCCGAGTGGCTGGCGACCACGGTGTTGTCCGCCGTGATCGAACGCTCGGGCATCGACCCGCTACGCATCGACGATGTGGCCATGGCCTGTATCGACGGCGGCCTCTCCGACAAACCCGCGGTGGGCTCGCTCGCCGCTCGCGGTGCCGGATTACCTTTCGCAGTACCCGGTTTCGTGACCGACAAACACGGCGGCAGCGGTCTGCAGGCGGTGATCACCGCGGCGATGATGGTGCAGACCGGCGCCGCCGACGTGGTGGTCGCGGGTGGGGTGGAGTGCGCGGCGACACCGGCCGGGCTGCCCGGCGGGACCGCGGGATTGCACAATGCCGAGCGGTTGGCGCACTACTACGGGATCGACCGCAGTGCCGCCGACGAGTTCGCGGTGGCCAGTCATCGCAAGGCGGCCCGCGCCTGGCGCCAGGGTGCGTTCGCGGCCGAGGTCGTCGGGGTGGCCGCCGGTTACGGCGATCACCAGATCACCCGGGACGAGGGGGTGCGCGACGACCTGTCGACCCACACGCTGGCCGGTTTGCGCCCGCTGCTGCGCGAGGGCGTGGTGACAGTGGGGAACATGAGTTCGCATCGGCTCGGGGCGTCGGCGTGCCTGGTCGTGGCCGAGGATCGGCTCGGCGAGCTCGGGCTGACGCCGATGGCGTTTCTCGCGGGCTGGGCCGCGGCCGGTTGTGACAACGCGGGGCCAGGACTCGGGGCGGCACCGGCGGTGTCGAAGCTGCTCGGGCGGACCGGATGCTCGCTGGACGAGATCGATCTGCTCGAAATCAACGAGGGCTACGCGGTGGAGGTGCTCGCGTTGGCCACCGAGTGGGAACTCGACCCACTCGACCGGCTCAACGTGAACGGCTCCGATATCGCACTCGGGCACCCGGTCGGCGCCACCGGCCTGCGAATCATGACCACGATGCTGCACGAACTGGGCCGCACCGGCGGCCGCTACGGCCTGGAGGCCATCGCCCTCGGCCACGACCACGGCATCGCCGCCCTGTTCGAATCCGCCGAAATCGACGAACCGACCGAAGTCCCCCGAGGCGCCCGCTTCCACGGCTCCCGAACCCGCAAACTGGGCCGACACCGAGCCGGGTAATCCTGAGACACCCGGGCCGGGGCCGACAGAAAGAGGTCGGGGGGGGGGCCCCCGCGCGACAGGGCGCCGCGCCGGGGTGGGGGGGTTTGTTTGTTTTTTTGGGGGAGTAGAAAACAAACCCCAAGCCAGTGAGGCCCCACAAACACCCAGG
>NZ_JBHWZY010000092.1:0-12853 GCF_042727815.1 Nocardia sp. NPDC060220 | reverse complement strand
GGTCCGGAACGCCTCCTTGGCCGCGCGCTGATGCTCGGGCTCGGAGTCGATCGTCGTCAGGGTCCCGTCCTCCCGCATCCCGTCGAGCAGCCACAGCCCGCTGACGCCCGCTCCGGTACCGACCTCTACCACCGAGCGCGCGCCCAGCATCTGCGCGTACATGCTCAGCAGCGCGCCGACCGCCGCGGGCACCGGCGCGGCACCCAATTCGGTGGCCCGCTCACGCGCTTCGAGAAGGACCTCGTCCTCGACGACGGACTCCTCCACATAGGCCAGGTTCCGCTCCACGTTCGATGCCACAGCTATGAGGCTAAGCCACCGGAGGGGTATGTGTATTCAGCAAAGGGACGGATCCGGCACTGTGTCGCACAGATCCCGAACAATTGCCGAAGGTTTGCGGATCGGTCACAACAGTCCCCGAACTGCTGGTTCTCCGTTGCCGGCGGGACTAGGCTCGAGTCCGACCAGAATTCTCAGGTCACACTCAGGATCTCCACACCTGACCCATATCAGCGCAGGAAATAGTTGCCCTACGCAAGGCCAGCCGATCGCGGCGGGCACGAGGCTCGGGAACAACCACACACAGTTGCTGGTTGATTGTCGGTAAGCAAGGTTCGCTGACCCGGACCAGCAAGGTTTCGTGCCAGCGGTCCCGAGTAGGAGGTGTCCCATCCCGATGGTAGACACGGCGCGTCAAGACGCCACCGACCAGACTCTGCCCGCTGATCTCATCGCGGCAGAAGCCGAAGAACTCGACGCCGAACTCACCGGCACCGCCGCTTTCGACGCGACCGGCGATCGCGCCGCCATGCCGTCCTGGGACGAACTCGTCCGCGAACACGCCGACCGGGTCTATCGCCTGGCCTACCGCCTCTCCGGCGATGCCCAGGACGCCGAGGACCTCACCCAGGACACCTTCATCCGGGTGTTCCGCTCGCTGCAGAACTACCAGCCCGGCACCTTCGAGGGCTGGCTGCACCGCATCACCACCAACCTGTTCCTCGACATGGTCCGCCGCCGCAACCGCATCCGGATGGAAGCGCTGCCCGAGGACTACGACCGGGTGCCCGCCGAAGGGCCGACCCCCGAGGACGCCTACCACGACTCCCGTCTCGACCCGGACCTGCAGAAAGCACTGGATTCGCTGGCGCCGGAGTTCCGTGCCGCCGTGGTTCTGTGTGACATCGAGGGTCTGTCCTATGAGGAGATCGGCGCCACGCTCGGTGTGAAACTGGGGACCGTGCGCAGCCGGATCCATCGCGGGCGTCAGGCACTGCGCGAGTACCTTGCGCATAATGGAAGTGAGCAGCGGTACTCCGCTGAAGCCCCATCGGCGTGACGGGTGTTCCGACGTCGCCCGGTGGCTCAGGTGATGTCGGTCGGAAGGAAGAAATCCGCATGAGTGTGGACCCCAGTGCCGCAGGTCGCCCGCCGCGCTTTCAGCCCACCGAGCACTTGGCCAGTGAGGCAGTCGCGGCCTTCGTCGACGGCGAACTGCGGATGAACGCGTATCTGCGCGCCGCCCAGCATCTTTCGGTCTGCCCCGAGTGCGCGGCCGAGGTCGATGCCCAGCAGCAGGCGCGGATCGCGCTGCGCCGCGCCGCCGAGGTGGCGATTCCGCGCAGCCTGCACGACAGTCTGTCCCGCATTCCGCTGGCCGACCTCCCCGGCAACGCACCCCAACCGCAACGCCGTAACGAGGCATTTCTCGGATTCATCACAGATTCCTTCACCGCGACCCGGTGGACAACGTGGCGGCGCAAGTAGAGTCTGCGACGTGACAGGCGAATCGACGAATTCCGGATCGGCCGACCACTCGGATTCGGGGGCTGAATCACCCAGGGCGGATGCACGCACGGACGCGCGGGGCACCCTGCGCCCTTCCGACGCGCCGAACCTCGGCCCGCGCCCGGTCTACCGGCCGCACATCGACAGCCACACCGCGCGCGCGTTCCGCCGCCCGAACGGCCAAGCCGGTTCGTTCGCACCGCACGACCCGCAGCGCGCGGCCGGTAAGGGCGCCGACGACGGAATCGTCCAGCGCCCGCCCGACGGCGTGCTCGCCGAGGCGTTCGCCCGGCCCGAGGGCTCCTCGGAGCTGCTGCAGCGCGAGCCCGGCGCCGACGAGCCGAAGACCGTCGTCGCGGGTCCGGTGGATCCGTGGCGTGACCCCGACGCGGCGGCCAGGCTCGGTTCGCCCGCCGTCGACACTCCCCCGCCCGCCCGGCTGCCTGTCGCGGACAAGCTGAGCGCGCGCGAGGTGCTGTTCGGTTCGCGGGTGGCGCCCAAGGCGCTCGCGATCTTGGCCGCGCTGGCGCTCGGCATCGCCGTGATCGGCGGCCTCGTCGGCCGCGTCACGGCGGAGACCGCGTCCACGCTCACCTCACGCAAGGTGACCCTCGATCAGAGCGCGGGTGTCGAGACTCCGCACAGTCAGATCGCCGCCGTCGCCAATGCCGTGCTGCCCTCGGTGGTGTCGATCCGGGTCACCGTCGGCGACAACGGCGCGACCGGTTCCGGCGTGGTGATCGACGGCGGCGGGTATGTCGTCACGAACAATCACGTGATCTCGATGGCCGCGACCGACAAGTCCAACCGGGCTGCCATCCAGGTGCAGTTCTCCGACGGCACCCGGGTGCCCGCGCAGATCGTCGGCCGTGATCCCAAGACCGACCTCGCGGTGCTCAAGGTCGAGGCGAAGAACCTGACCGTGGCCAATCTCGGCAAGTCCGCCGACGTCCAGGTCGGCGACGACGTGCTGGCGGTCGGTTCGCCGCTGGGCCTGAGCAAGACCGTCACGTCCGGCATCGTCAGCGCCCTGCACCGTCCCGTGAAGCTCGCGGGCGAGGGCAGCGACACCAACGCGGTGATCGACGCCGTCCAGACCGACGCCGCGATCAACCCGGGTAACTCCGGTGGCGCGCTGGTCGACATGCAGGGCCGCGTGGTGGGCATCAACACCGCCATCCGCAGCGAGACCGGCGGTTCGGTGGGCCTCGGCTTCGCCATCCCGGTCGACGTGATGACCACCGTCACCCAGACGCTGATCCGCGACGGCCAGATGCACCACCCGACCATGCGCCTGGCGGTCCGCACGAAGACTGTCGCCAACGAGGTCACCAGCGGCGCCCAAGTTGCCGATGTCGCCCCCGACGGCCCTGCCGGGCGGGCGGGAATCAGCGAGGGTGACGTGATCGTTCGGGTCGGCGACCGTGAGGTCACGAGCGCGGATGAGTTCACAGTGGCCGAGCAGTCGCATCAGATCAATCAGACCGTGATCGTCCAGCTCATTCGGGACGGCCGCAAAGTGGATGTGCCGGTGACCCTGGAGTCCGATTAACCCTGCCGAAATTCTTTCTGGCGCAACAGTAGTCGTACGACATAGACTCGGGGGCGTTCGATTCGGAATTACCTGGGGAGGGTGACGATGCTTCGTCTCGTCAAATTGTCAATCGGATCTTCGATCGCGATGGTCGCGCTTGCCGCAGCGTTGGCGACGCCGGCCGCAGCGGAAACCAACGACCAGTACGTCGACTGGTTCGTCTGCCAGCAAACCGGCGGGAAGACGGCGGTGGCGACAGACGGTCAGGAATACTGCTACAACGGACCGCACCACGGCAAGATCGTGGTGTATCCCACGTAGAAGTATTTTCATCCGAATGCCAGGTGGTCGATAGGCCACCTGGCATTTGTTGTTCGTTTGGGCGCAATCACCTCATTCCGGTACCGGCGTCCGGCAACCGGTAGTCTGAGATCTGTGTTCAGCAACATCGGGTGGAGCGAGATGATGATTCTGCTCGTCGCCGCCCTAGTGATCCTCGGCCCGGAGCGACTGCCCGGTGCCGTCCGCTGGACCACGGGCGCGCTGCGCCAGGCGCGCGACTACGCCAGCGGCGCCACGTCCCAGCTGAAGCAGGAACTCGGGCCGGAGTTCGACGACCTGCGCAAACCGCTCGCGGAGCTGAACGAGTTGCGCGGGATGAGTCCGCGGGCCGTGGTCACCAAGCACCTGCTGGGCGGTGACGACTCGGTGCTGCGCGATCTGGAGAGCGCGGTGCCCGACAAGCAGCAACTGTTCGGCACCAGTAGCGGCATGCCCGGCACCCCGGCCAAGCCCGAGCCGCAGAAGTCGCTGGAGCGCAACGAGCGCCCCCCGGTCGACTACGACGCGACCTAGCACGCCCCGGACCAGGGAACACACCGCACGGTCGGCATTTGCTACGAGGTCGCGCCGGCCGAACACTGCGGCGGCGACCTCGCCCGTCTGTGATTTGCCGACAATCCGCGTCCGAGACCGTTGTCTCGCAAGACAGTTCGATGTCAACCGATATAGACACACAACGCTGTCGAGCTGTCTAGACTTCGCACATGTCGGCCGATGACGTGGCACGAGTTTTCGCGATCGAAGACAAGGTCGAGAGACTCAAAGCAGCCACCGACGGGGTGGCGGCTGCCCAGCAGACCATCAACGAACTAACGAGGATCCGGCGAGCCGTGATCCGGGAACTCCATGCCGACGGCTGGACGTTCGCGCGGATCGGTGCCGCCGCCGGATTGTCGCGTGCGCGCATCCACCAGGTGAGCACCCAGGGCCCCGTGCCCGAGGGACTGTTCTTCGGGCACGGCACGCTGACCGTGCTCGCCCCCGAGGTCCGCTCCGGCAGGCTGCTCGGCGCACCCGACCCACAAGCCGCCCAACGCCTGGCCGAGCTCCTGCGACAGCTCGGCTTCGCCGCGAACGTCGAGACGTTCATGCCGGGCAGGCCGATCGACCTCAATCGCGACGGGCTGGTGATTCTCGGCGGGCCCGAGCTCTCGCCGAGCCTGCGTCAGCTGGTGGTGGCCGATCCCCGCCTGCGCCGCACCGTCACCCGTGCGGGCGATACCCGGCGTGGCATCGAAGACAGGGCCGCGCGCCGCGTGTACCGGCCGGGCGGCACCGAACCCCACGACATCGCCTACCTCGCCCGGCTGCCCCGGCCCGACCGCCGCGGCAGCATCATGCTGATCGACGGGCTGCACCCGCCCGGCTCGCTGGGTGCGATCCGATTGCTGGCGACCCGGTTGGCGACCCTGCACGAGCGCGCGAGCAGTCATCTGTTCTCGGTTCTCATCGCGGTCCGATACGACCGCGCAACCGGCGAACCAGTTGATGCGGATCTACTCACCCCGGTATACCGGCATGAAACAGACCCCAAGTTGGCTACGACCCGGGTTCGTCCATAGTCTGAATTAAACTTGCCATACTTGGTGATCTGCATCACTGTACTGTTATGGATCACAAGTCGCCCGCGATGGTTAGATTGCTAGCGAGTAACCGAGTGTGAGTAGGTGAGCATCAGATGTTCTCGTCTCCTGAGGCCGGCGCATGCCGGGTTCTGCCCGTGCACGCGAGTGGTCACCCAAGGCCCGTTCCGCCCTTCGACGCGGGGCCGGCCAGCGGCGACGTCATCGTCACCACCCATCGCATCACCTACAGCGACCGGCTGAAGGTCTTCATCGGCCCGCACGAGGACGTGGACAGCTTCTTGCGCCCCCTGCGCCGGATGGACGGTCATCAGCGTTACGCGCTCGATCTGACCGTGCTGCCCGAACCGGTGCCCGCCACCGAGGTCACCACCTCGGTGAGTTCGGCGCGTGGCGATCTCGCGCTCGGT
The DNA here is from genome assembly GCF_042727815.1 of Nocardia sp. NPDC060220. Taxonomy (NCBI): domain Bacteria; kingdom Bacillati; phylum Actinomycetota; class Actinomycetes; order Mycobacteriales; family Nocardiaceae; genus Nocardia; species Nocardia sp. NPDC060220. The sequence goes on along the minus strand of NZ_JBHWZY010000092.1, from coordinate 7,196 downwards.
TGCGCGGGCTCGGCGGACGCGATGACGCTGCAGCTGCGCAGGACGGTCGATCACGTCACCCGGCGCTTCACCCTCGGCCTACCCGGCGGACGGCTCGGCCTGCCGACCGTTTACCTCCCGCACGGCGACGAGGACACCTACGTCTACCCGGAAGAGGTGTTCACCGCCGACAACGCGGTGGAGATCTTCCGCGACTTCTTCCACACCGGCGCCGTGCCGCCCGGCCTCCAGCAGCGCGAGATCCTCGACTGACGACTCCCGGCCGCTCGCCGCGCGAGCATGCCCGGAGATAGCTAGGCTGGTCAGCACGGTCACAACGCCCGGACGGTGATCGTGGAGAGGCCGGTGCGCGATGCGTGATCTGCTCGGGCAGGTGCTCGAAGTGCTCCCCGATCAGGCCCTCGCGCTGGCCAGGATCGTCGACCGGACCGGTGCCGGGCCGCGCGAAACCGGGGCCGCGATGGCGGTCACCGAAGACGGACGGGTCCTCGGCTCGCTGTCCGGCGGCTGCGTCGAATCGGCGGTACTCGCCGCCGCCCACCAGGTTCTCCTCGACGGCCACGCCACCCTCGAGCGTTTCGCCGCCGCCGATGAACTCACCGTCGGCCTGCCGTGCGGTGGCGAGATCGAAGTCTTCGTCGAACACCTCGATCGCACCGACCTGCCCACACTGCGCGCACTCCACGCCGCGCTCGACGCGCGCCGCCCGGTCGCCTACGCCACGACCCTCGAGTCGGCCCCCGACCGAAAACTGCTGTACCCCGGCACTTCCTCGCCATGGCGCGGCCTCGATCACGACGCCGCCGCCCTCCTCACCGCAGGCCACAACGGCCTCGTCGGCGCCCAGGACTGCACCCCGGCCCAAGCCGACCGCCCCCGGACCTTCGTGCAGGTCTTCCGCGCGCCCGCCCGGATGATCCTGGCCGGCGCCAACGACTACACCCGAGCACTGACCGTCGCCGCGATGAACCTCGGTTACCACGTCACCGTCGTCGATGCCCGCGAGACGTTCACCACCCCGGCCCGTTTCCCGGCAGCCGACGAGGTGGTCGTCGACTGGCCGCATCGCTACCTCGACGCGGAACAGGAGGCCGGCCGCGTCGACGATCGCACGGTCGTCTGCGTTCTCACCCATGACCCGAAATTCGATGTCCCCCTGCTGGCTTCGGCCCTGCGCCTGCCCGACGTCGGATTCATCGGCGCACTCGGCTCCCGCCGGGCGCACGCCGAACGCACTGTCCGCCTGCGCGATGCCGGCCTCACCGCCGCCGAAACTGCCCGCATCCGCAGCCCGCTCGGCCTCGACCTGGCCGCCGACACGCCCGAAGAAACCGCCGTCTCCATCCTCGCCCAAATCCTGGCCGACCGGGGAAACACGACGGCACAACCCCTGGCGAACCTCGACGGCCCCATCCACCGCCGGCCGAACTAGCGGCGCCTCGAAAATACGAACGACCCGGCACCTGTTCATCCGCGAACAATTTCGATACAGTTTGTTTCAAAGTTATGAAACAGATTGTCCGGAAGGAGCTCGGTGCGACCACCCGATCCACGAACGGTGCGCAGTCGTGACACCGCGCTCACCTCGGCTCGCGAACTATTGATCGAGCAGGGATTGGCCGGGCTCACGCACGGCGCCGTCGCGGCGCGCAGCGGGATCAGCCGGGCCACCCTGTACCGGCTCTGGCCGGAGCCGACCGATCTGGTTCGCGCCACCCTGACCCAGCACATCACCCTCGCGCAGCCGGAGCCGACCGGGGATCTGCGCGCCGATCTACTGACCGAACTGACGGCCACTCACGCGATGCTGCACGAACCGGCCACCGAGCAGGGCATGCGGGTGATGATCGAAAGGGCGGCTGTCGACCCGAGATTCGCGCAGGTCAAGGAGGCGCTGTACCGGTCGGGAACCCGGGCCGCGCGCACGACCTTGACCGAAGCCGTCGCCCGCGGGGATCTGCCTGCCGAACTCGATGTCGACCTCGCGCTCGATCAGCTGCACGGTCCGCTGTTCTTCCGTCGTCTGGTCGCCAACCGGACTTTCGACCTCGACTATGTGCGTGATGTCCTCGACGACTTCCTCCGCACCCACTCCCCGAAACACCCACGTCAGCAAGGAACTTCGTGACATGACGACCGTCGTCTCCAGAAACCTCTCCGCCCCGCGTGTTCTCGTCGCGCTCGTCGCGGTCATCACCGTATTCGGTGCTCTGCTGGCGGATTTCATCATTCCGGCGGGAGCGGCACAGCATCTGCGCAACGACGCGTGGCCGCCGCACGCGAAATTCCACGACGCCCAGTACATCGCCATGTCGATCCTGCTCGGCGGGCTCGCGTTGACGCTGCTGCTCCGGCGCGATGCCACCCGGACGAGCTTGTGGACAGCCTGCGCGATCCTGGCCACGCCGTGGCTCGGCCTGCTGGCGGCAATGCTGTTTCCCGGCACCGCCGTTCACGATCCGGAGTTCGCCGCCACCACGATCATCGGCCTGCATCCGCAGGTGTTGCTGGCGGTGATCCTGTTGGCGCTGCTGACCGTCGCCGTCACGCTCAGCGCGCGTCATCGGGACTGACACACCGCGGGCGCCGCACCCGGTCCACCGACCGAGGCGACGCCCGAGGTGGACGACTACGCCGCGACTTGTTCGGGGCGAAGGGTTTTCATCGGAGGGCGGTCTTCGAGGGAGACCGTGGTGGTGTGGGCGATGAATTCACCCTCGATCAACGGGAACTGGGTGAGGGGGGCGCCGGAGTCGGGGACGCCGCTGCGGCGCAGGGCGGTGCCGAGGATCTGGCGGCTCATGACGCCCAGATCGGCGAGGGGGCGGTTGCGGTGGGTGCGGACGCCGAGGTTCACCTGGGTGATGGCGTCGAGGCCCATCGTGTCGTAGGTATCGAGGAGCAGACCGATTTCGACGCCGTACCCAGGGGCGAACGGAACCGAGGTGAGGAGTTCCCGGGTGCCCGCGTATTCGCCGCCCAGCGGCTGGAGGACCTGCGCCAGTTCGGGGCGAAGGGCGGCCAGCAGAGGGCGGGCGACGAGTTCGGTGACGCGGCCGCCGCCGTTGGCGTCCACCGACTCACCCTGACGTAACGGGCGGCGGTAGTACGCCTTGGACAGGTGGGTGCCCTGCATCATCAGCAGCGGGCCGAGGAGCTTGGGCACGAAGGCTGGGTCGGGATCGATCAGGTCGGAGTCGACGAAGGCGATCAGGTCGCCGGTGGTGGCCGCCAGCGACCGCCACAGCACCTCCCCCTTACCGGGGACCGGGTCGAGTTCGGGAACGGCCTCCTCGCGCGAGATCACCTCGGCGCCCGCCGCGCGTGCGCGTTCGGCGGTGGCGTCGGTGGACCCGGAGTCCAGCACGATCAGTTCGTCGACCAGCGTGCCGAGCAGCGGCCGGATGCTGGCCACGACATCGGCGACGGTGTCCTGTTCGTTCAGCGCGGGCAGCACCACCGAAACGGTGCGGCCCTCCTTGGCGGCGACGAGTTCGCCGACCGTCCAATCAGGGGTGTCCCATGTGTGGGTAGTGGCCCAGGCGGGCTCGCGGTGTTGGATTTTCATGCCAGACCTCGCAGAGTTCGTGCGGGGGGCCGGATGCCCTGGATCGCGGCGATCATGTCCACGACCCGCCGGGTTTCGGCGACTTCGTGAACCCGGAAGATCCGAGCGCCCGCGGCGGCCGACCATGCGGTTGCCGCCAGTGTGCCCTCGACCCTTTCGGTAAGACCTACCCCTAGAGTCTCCCCGATAAAATCCTTGTTGCTCAGTGCCATCAGGACTGGCCATCCGGTTTTTACAAGACCGTCGATTCCGCGCAACAACTCGAGCCCGTGATAGGTGTTTTTCCCGAAATCATGAGTGGGATCGATCACGATGCCATCGGCTCGCACCCCCGCGGCCGCGGCGTTCTCGGCCGCGGCGACCACCGTCGCGGTCACCTCGGCCACCACATCGGCATACCGGACACGGTGCGGCCGGGTGCGCGGCACGGCGCCACCGGTGTGACTACAGACGATGCCCGCACCGGTCTCGGCGGCGACGTGCACGAGATCGGGGTCGGCGCCGGCCCAGGTGTCGTTGATCAGGTCGGCGCCCACGGCGACCGCCGCCCGCGCGACGTCACCACGCCAGGTATCCACACTGATCAACAGGTCCGGATACTTCGCCCGGATCGCCGCGACGAACGGCACCACTCGCTGCGTTTCCTCCGTCGCGTCGACGGTGACACCCGGCCCGGCCTTCACCCCGCCGATGTCGACCAGATCGGCACCCTCGTCGACCGCGCGCGAGACCCGTTCCATCGCGGCCTCGTCACTGAACGTGGCCCCACGGTCGTAGAACGAGTCCGGCGTGCGATTCACGATCGCCATCACCAACGCGCGATCCGTCGCCACCTCGCGCCCGCAAAAAGTCTGCTCGGTCCGCCTCCCCGGGACTTCTGCCGACAACTCGGGACCGCGACTGCTGGTGCTCCGGGCAGGCGGTTCGTTCTCTGGTCGGGGTCCGGGCGTACCCGACGAGTTACCGATGTTCATGCGAAATCAGACGTTACCTTGCTACCTCGGGGCTTTGCCGACGGCAACGTCAGCCGCGTATTCGTCGTAAGCCGGGATGTAGCCGTCCGCCGGGCCGGACAGCACGTACAGCTGACTGTGCGGGTCGGGTGCGTACCCCTGCTTGCGCAGTTCCACCTTCCGGCTCTTGAACGTCGAGGTCTGTTCCAGCTCCTGCACCACTCGCACGTACAGCGGGACCGCGTACAGCGGCAGGCGCCCGTAGGCGGTGGCGGCCAGTGCCTTCCCGTCGAACGCGGCGTCGGTGGCGAGGGTGATCGCGGCCATGCCCGCTTTGCCGTCGGTGCCGGGGATGTCGACACCGTAGACGACAGCCTGTTCGATGCTCTCGTGGTGCCCGAGCGCGCCCTCGACCTCCGTGGTCGCCACGTTCTCACCCTTCCAGCGGAAGGTGTCGCCGAGCCGGTCGACGAACGCGATGTGCCAGAAGTGCTGATCGCGGACGAGGTCGCCGGTGTCGAACCAGCAGTCGCCCTTCTTGAAGCCGTCGCGCACCAGCTTGGACTCCGACGCCTTCTTGTCGGTGTACCCGTCGAACGGCTGACGATTGTTCACCTTCGCGAGCAACAGCCCCACCCCGCCGGACCGCACCCGGCGCAGCTTCCCGTCCTTACCCCGCCGGGCGTGGCCGGTCTCGTCGTCGTACTCCACCACCGCGTACGGCAGCGGGCACAGCCCGGCGGTCCGGTCGACGCCGAACGCGTTGACGAACGCCAGCGGCGCCTCGCTGGACCCGTAGAACTCGACCACCCGGCTGATCCCGAACCGGCGACGGAACTCGTCCCACAGTTCGGGCCGCAGCCCGTTGCCGACGGCCAGCCGGACCCGGTTGCCCCGCTCGGCGGGCCGCACCGGCTGGTTGATCAGGTACCGGCACAGCTCACCGATGTAGATGAACGCGGTGGCCCGTTCGCGCGCGATCTCGTCCCAGAACCCCGACGCCGAGAACTTGCGGCTGAGCACATAGGTCGATTCGCCCGCGAGCACCGCCGACAGCGCGACCGTGAGCGCGTTGTTGTGATAAAGCGGCAGGCAGCAGTACAGCGCGTCGTCGGCACGCAACCGGACACCGAGCCCGCCGAGCCCGGACATGCTCTTGGTCCAGCGCTGATGGGTCATCACGCTGGCCTTCGGCAGGCCGGTGGTGCCGGAGGTGAAGATCAGGAACGCCCGCTCCCCCGCCCGCACCCGCGCACACACGGCAGGATCGGAATCGGCCGCGGTGCGGGCGGATTCGGCCAGTTCCTCGGCGGGGAGCACGTTCGCCGCGGGCTCGGGCAGCGATTCCAGCGCCTCGGCGCACTCCTCGCCGACGATGTTGAGCACGCTGCCGAGCAGTCCGATGCTGTGGGCGAGGACCTGATCGCGCTGGTTGTAGTTGAGCAGACCGACCGTGGCGCCGAGTTTGAGCACCGCCAGTACCGTGAACAAGGTCTCGGGCCGGTTGGTCATCAGCACACCGACCACATCGCCGCGGGAAACCCCGCGCGCGGACAGCACCGCGGCGTAACGGTTCACCTCACCGTTGGCGGCGCGATAGGTGTAGGAGCGGCCCTCGAAACGCAGGAACACCCGATCGGGTCTGCGGTGCGCGACCCGCTGGAAGTACAGGCCGATGGAGGCTTTGTCCTTGGGCCCCACCAGCATTCCGCGCGCGTTGCGCAGCATGCCAGGGGCGTCGAGTGCCATTGCGGGCAGGGCTTTGGCCAAGTCGAACACGCTTACCGTGTCGCGGGCGTCTGTGCTCACGTCGATCTCTCCTACTGGGCTGCCGGTTCGAGCGCGGCGAACGCGGTGGGCAGGTCGGTGGCCACGACGAGGCGCTCACGCGCCTGCCTGGGCACAATTGTGCGTTCGGACAGTTCATCGATCCAGCGGAACAGGCCGTCGTAGAAGCCGTTCGCGTTCAGCAGGACCACGGGTTTGGCGTGTTCGCCGAGGTAGCCCCCGGTCCAGGTCTCGAACAGTTCCTCGAGTGTCCCGATGCCACCCGGCAGGGTGAGGAACGCGTCGGCGCGCGCTTCCATCAGCTGTTTGCGCTGGCGCATGGTGTCGGTAACGAGCAGTTCGTCGGCGTCGACATCGGCGACTTCCTTGTGCACCAGGTGTTTCGGGATCACGCCGATGGTGTGCGCGCCACCGGCCCTCGCCGCGGTCGCGACCGCGCCCATCATCGACACATGACCACCGCCGGAGACCAATTGCCACCCGCGCCGGGCGATTTCGGTGCCGACTCGCGCGGCGAGGCTGATCAGATCGGGATCGGTGGTGCTGGCGGAGCAGTAGACACAGACGGAATAGCTCACCATTGATCCTCGGTGCCGAGACGTTCGATGTTCGCGTGGTCGCCGGTCTCGCCCTGGATGATCCGCACGACCTCGTCGACGCTGTCGGTGAGCTGGATCAGATCGAGATCCTCGGGCGAGATCTTGCCCGAGCCCGCCAGCGAACTACGCAACCAGTCGACCAGGCCCGACCAGTAGTCGACCCCGAACAGGATGATCGGGAACCGGGTGATCTTGCGGGTCTGCACCAGCGTGAGCGCCTCGAACAATTCGTCGAGGGTGCCGAAGCCACCGGGCAGGCAGACGAAGGCCTGGGAGTACTTCACGAAC
>NZ_JBHWZY010000091.1:0-12881 GCF_042727815.1 Nocardia sp. NPDC060220 | reverse complement strand
CAGCCCCAGCGCCGAACAGCCTACCGACGCATGCCGTTGTCGGCGGTCGCCAGACTTGATAGATTGATCTAGTGACTGACACTCGAATCTTCGAACTCCGCACGTACGACGCGGTACCGGGCAAGATCGACGCGCTCCTGGGCCGCTTTCGCGATCACGCCGCCCCGCTGTTCGAGAAACACGGGATGACCAACATCGGCTTCTGGGTGGCGACCGACGACGACGGCAATCCCACCGAGACTCTCGTCTATCTCGTGGCCCACGCCAGCCGAGCGGCCGCGGCGAAGTCGTGGGAGGCCTTCTGGGCCGACCCCGAGTGGACCGCAGCGAGGTCCGATGGTGAACAGGTCACCGCCAGCGCAACGACGAAGTTCCTCGACCCGACAGGCTTCTCCGAGCTGCGCTGAAGCGGCTCTCCGGTCCCCGCCACCGGCGCGGATGGCACAGGATGATCGGTGGCCCCGACATCCCCCGGCCGCGTGCCCGGCCGTTTCGACACTCTTCCCGGCACGGCCGGGGACGACCCGGAGGATTTGGCTTGACCTCGCTTTTCGACCTCACCGGACACGTCGCGTTGATCACTGGAGGAAACTCCGGGATCGGACTCGGCATGGCACACGGACTCGCCCGGTGCGGTGCCGATGTCTGCATCTGGGGCACCAATGCCGAGCGCAACGAGAAGGCCGCGCAGGAGCTCGCGAAACACGGCACCCGCGTGCGGGCGATCCGCTGCGACGTAGGCGACGAGGACGCCGTGACGGCGAGCTTCGCGGAGACCCTCGACCACTTCGGCAGGGTCGACTCCTGCTTCGCGAACGCGGGCACCCGCGCTCCCGATACGCCGTTCGTCGAGACGAGTCTCGCGGACTTCAGGGAGGTCACCCGGGTAAATCTCGACGGGGCGTTCCTCACGCTGCGCACCGCGGCTGCCCACATGGTGGAGCGCGGCGGCGGGGGCGTACTCGTCGGCACGTCGAGCGTTTCGACGATTCACGGAACCCCGCGTGGCCAGTCCTACGCGGCGAGCAAGGCGGGGCTGTCGGCGATGATCAGAGGGTGCGCGGTGGAGTTGGCGCGACACCGGATCAACGCGCACTCGATCATCGCCGGCTGGACCGAGACGCCGCTGATCTCCCGGGAGATGCAGAACCCGGCGTTCGGGGAGAACGTCATGAAGCGGATGCCGCAGCGCCGGTGGGGCGAGCCGGATGATTTCTCACGACTGGCGGTATATCTCGCCGGCGGGGTCGGCGGATTCCACACCGGCGACGAGATCGTGATCGACGGCGGATATTCGATCTTCTGAACGAACCGGCTCGAGTATGTTCGCCCGGGCCTCAGCGCCGAGTATCGGCGCTGGGGCCCTCTGCTGTCAGTGCGTAGCGAGTCGACGGAATCGGCTGCCGTGGAAGACCAGCGGCGCGGCCTCGGGATCCGCCCACATGCCGTGGATCTCGAACAACGCGACGGCGTGGTCGCCTGCCGGGACCTCGGTGTGCAGGGAACACTCCAGCCACGCGGTGGCGCCGTGCACGAACACCCCACCCGATGCGGCACGATCCCAGGCGATGCCGTCGAAACGGTCGGTTGCGTTCCGGGACAGGCTCATACAGATCTTGTCGTGATCCTCCGCGAGCACACTGATTCCCAGCCGGGGCCGGTCCCGCAGTCTCGGCCAGGTGGTCGAGGAGGTCTGGAAGCACACCGAGACGAGGGGCGGTGCGATCGACACCGACGTGAACGAGCTGGCGGCCATGCCGATCGGTTCGCCGTCGTCCATCGCGCACACCGCGGTGACCCCGGAGGGGAAGCACCCGAACGCCCGGCGCAGTGGACCCGCGTCAGCGGTCATCGGGTCGAAGGCGATCATGGATCCGGTCGACCCGCCGATCGGGCCGGTCGCGGTACTCGCCATGACACTGACTGGGGTGGACTGGTTCACGGGGTCTCCCAACACTGGGCCGCGAGCGCGGCGGTGCGTTTTCTCCCCTGTGACGCCAGAGCGGCGCCGGGGGCACAGGTACAGGTACAGGTAGATAGATTGATCTATAAATCAGCCTGACATACGACATCTAGCGCGTCAACAGCCGCCAGGCAGCCCCGAATCACCGGGCCCGATGACCGGATCGGACGGGCAGGACGGCATCGTCCGCGCTCTCGGGCACCGCCATCTGGCGGATGTTTCCGACAGCAATCCCGCCGTTTGATGGCTACGACCGCGCCCGCACGGCGGATTGACTGACTCTCGTGACGCAGATACCGCCCTTCATCAGCACCGCCCCGGTCAGGCCGCCGTTCAGTGCCGAGCCGGTTCCGGTGTTTCGAGCCTTCCGTTCCACCATTCCTCGGCTCACCACCGACACCGAGGGCGAGATTCGCGAACCGTCTGCCACGGAACCGCCTGGTCGACCCGCACCCCGCTCCGCCATCTTCGACGTTGACGCACCGGGCGACATCCCCTAGTGTCACCCTAGCTAGATCGTTCTATCTAGTCGTGTTGTTGGTGAAGAAAAGGGAGCCGAATGCGATCCTCCGGCATGGATGCCTCGATCACTGGAGCTGAAGTTGAGCGCTGAAGCCGACTACACACGGGTCGCGGACGCCGCGCGCAGGGTCATCCGGGAGCACGATCCCCGGTCCGTTCCACTGACCGAGTTCCTCGGGGCCTGCTTCGACGCCGGTCTGTCGTGGGTGCACTTCCCCGAGAACCTCGGCGGGCTCGGCGTCTCACGCGGCCTCCAAACCGTCGCGGCCGCGATCCTTCAGCAGGCGGGGGCCACCGCGCCGTACGCCGTGAACCCGGTCGGCTACGGCATGGCCGCGCCGACCCTCATCGAACATGCCCGGACCGACGAACTGAAGCGCCGGTGGCTGCGCCCGCTCGCAACCAACGAGAACATCTGGTGTCAGCTGTTTTCCGAGCCGGGCGCCGGATCCGATCTGGCCGGACTGGCGACCTCGGCCGTCCGCGACGGTGACAGCTGGGTGGCGAACGGGCAGAAGGTGTGGACCACCCTGGCGCATCGCGCCAGCTGGGCGCTACTGCTCGCCCGCACCGACCCGGATGTGCCGAAACACCAGGGCCTCACCTATTTCGTCGTCGACATGCGCGCGCCGGGTGTCGAAACCCGGCCGCTGCGCCAGATGACCGGCCAGGCCGAGTTCAACGAGGTCTACCTCACCGAGGTCCGGATCCCGGACGCACACCGGCTGGGCGCGATCGGCGCGGGCTGGCAGGTCGCCATGACCACGCTGATGAACGAACGAAATTCGATCGGCGCCAGCGGAACCCGTCGCGGCGACGGCACGATCGCCGACGCCGTCGCGCTGTGGGCTCGGCGCCCCGACCGGCACACCCCGGTGCTGCGCGATCGCCTCACCCAGCTCTGGGTGCGCTCGGAGGCACAGCGACTCACCTCGGCGCGCTCCGGCGCCACCGCGACCGTGCGCGGCCCCGGACCAGAGGGGTCGATCGGCAAACTCGTCGGCGCCGAGCTGAACAAGCAGATCTATGAGTTCTGCATGGATCTGCTCGGACCGGAGGGACTGCTCTACGGCGACTACACCATGCGCGACAACGACTTCGGCGAGGACGAGCTGGGACCGGTGCAGCAGCGCTTCCTGCGCTCCCGCGCCAACACCATCGAGGGCGGCACCTCCGAGGTGCTGCGCAACATTCTCGGCGAGCGGATCCTGGGCTTGCCCGGCGACCTGCGTGCCGACTCCGGACGACCCTGGCGCGAGGTGCCCCGTGGCTGATCAGAACCCGACTCCGAGCAAGCAGTTCGTCTTCACGCAGGAGCAGCAGGAGCTGCGCCGAGCGGTACGCGCCTTCTGCGCGGAGAACTCCGACGAAGCGACCGTGCGGCGGCTGATGGAGTCCGAGCCTCCGTTCGACCCCAAGGCTTGGGTCCGACTCGGATCCGAGCTGGGCGTACTCGGGCTCGGCGTGCCGGAGGACCTCGGCGGCTCGGGCGGTGGCATTGTCGACGCCGCGATCGTCGCCGAGGAACTGGGCGCCGCCCTGTTCTGCGGCCCCGTTGTCGGCACCCTCGCGTTGTCGATCCCCGCGCTGGTCGCCGCGCCGGACACGCAGGCCCGTACCGAAACATTGAGCCGGCTCCTCGCCGGAGTCCGGACCGCCGCCTTCGCCGCCCCCGACCGGGCCGGGCGCTTGGCCGTCGAGGCCGTGACGGTACGGGCCACCGGCTCCGGGAACGCGTGGACAGTGTCCGGGACCATCGAGCGCGTCGTCGACGCGAGCACCGCGGACGACCTGCTCGTCGCCGCGGCCGGTCCGGACGGGGTGAGTTTGTTCGTGGTCGACGCCACCGGTCCCGGAGTGCAGCGCACCGCCCTGTCCACACTGGACCCGACCCGGCCACAAGCCACCGTCCGGTTCGCCGACGCGGCAGCCCGGCTACTCGCCGGCCCCGCGCAGACGCCTCGGATCTGCCGCCACGCCATGGACACCGGCGCCGTACTGCTGGCCGCCGCGCAGGTGGGTGGCGCCCAGCACCTGCTCGATCTGAGCATCTCGTATGCCAAGCAACGGCGACAGTTCGGTCGGCCCATCGGTTCGTTCCAAGCCGTCAAACACCGGCTCGCCGACATGCTCGTCGACCAGGAACACGCGCGCTCCGCGGCCTACTACGGCGCGTGGACGCTGCAGGACGGTACCGACGACCCGGCGCTGACGGCGTCGATCGCCCAGGCAACCTGCTCGGCAGCCTTCACCCGCATCGCTGCCGATACCGTCCAGGTGCACGGCGGTATCGGGTTCACCTGGGAGCACCAGGTACACCTCTACTTCAAGCGCGCCTTCACCGACGCCGTCCTGCTCGGTAGCGCCGAGGAACACCGGGCGCGGATCGCCGAGCTCGTGCTGGACACCGCCGCCGGCGACTTCGACGTCCCCATCGCGACCGGGCAGCTGCTCGTCAACCGTTGACGAGCTGGAAGACACGAGGTTACACTCCAATAGATCAATCTATCTATTCACATTCATCACCACGATCCGGACGCTTGCCCGCCAGCGGGTCAACAGTGCAGGTAGTCATCCCAGAGGGGCGACAGATCTGGTTGCGATTACGGTTAACCGGCCAGGAGAATAGCTACCCATACCTATTCCAGATCCGCAATCCACCCCGACAGAGGAGCAATTCTTTTGTGCGCCGTTCAATTTTTCGGCGCACACCCCTATCGAGAAAACACCTGGTCAGCAGCCCGCGGCGCCGCACATGCATGTGCCCGTGAAAGGCAAGCCATTTATACAGTGGCCGGCCTTTTGCGGTCATATGCTGTGCGGCGCCAGAATTGTTTGTGGCACGATTTATAATCGTCGAACGAGTATTGACTTTCAGGTCACACTCATCGAATATTTGTCACATGAAAGAACTGACCTTCAAGGAAATGGAAGACATCCTGCTCGCGCACGAAAAGGCGGAGCTGGAGCAGGACATCGAGGCAACGATGGCGACGGTGTCCCCGAACCCGCACTACGAGTTTCCGAACTTCGGCTGGGCGGCGGACGGGACCGGCGCGGTCCGTGAACACTATCGGCGGGTGCTGCCGAACACGGGCAAGTACGATATCGCCGCGGAAAAACGAGTGCACGCATCGGCATCGAACACACTGATCCGGGAAGCGTGGGTGTCGTTCACCCTCGAGGGCGAGCGCTATACCGGCATGTACTTGGTCGTGATCAGCTTCGATGCCGACCTGAAGCTTATCTCCGGCGAGCGGCTGTACACAGACTCCAACTTCGCGAAGGTCATGGGCGAGGACCTCGGTGACGACTACGGCGATGTGCCGGGCGTTTCACGGATCGACGCTTCCGCGCCGATCATCGACAAACATGACGCATTCGCCGAGGCGGCCGCGCGCGGAATCACAATTACCGCCCCCACCGCGAACTGAAGCGCCATCCTTCGCTGAGCATATTCCTGGCCTAGCACGCCCGGATTCTGCCTCGAAACGATGACGGAGGGCGGTCCATGTTGGCCGCCCTCCGTCATTTCTTGTCAGGTAGCGGCACTGCGGATCACGGCTGAACCGACAGTGATCTCGTCGCACCTGCTCGACCTCTCCAGCAATTGACGCACCGATAGTCCTGCACATACGATTCACTAGATCAATCTATCTAGATTCGTGTTCGATTCAGGAAGGTGTCATGTCCAAGTCCTTCAACGCTTTCGTTGTCAACAAGAGCGAGACCGGGTTCAGCGCCGGCGTGCAGCAGCTCACGCTCGACGACCTGCCCGCAGGCAACGTCACCGTGCGCGTGCAGTACTCGAGCATCAACTACAAGGATGGCCTCGCCTGCCTCCCGGAGAGCCCAGTCGTGACCTCGTACCCGATGGTGCCCGGCATTGATATCGCCGGCACGGTGACCGAATCGAGCGACCCGCGCTTCACGGTCGGCCAGGAAGTCGTCGCCATCGGCCGTGGGCTCGGCACCGACCGCTTCGGCGGCTACGCCGAATACGCACGCCTGCCCGGCGAATTCCTGGAGCCGCTCCCGCCGGGCCTGACCGCCAAGGAGGCGATGGCACTCGGCACCGCCGGCTTCACCGCAGCCCTCTCGATCCAACGGCTGGAGGAGAACGGGCTCGTGCCAGGCGATGGCCGCGTGCTCGTGACCGGCGCCACCGGCGGCGTCGGCAGCACCGCGGTGAGTATGCTCGCCGGACTCGGCTACGAAGTCGTCGCCAGTACCGGAAAGCCCGCGGAGCACGACTACCTCCGGGAATTGGGCGCGGCCGAGGTCCTCGACCGCGAAGACGTCTCCACACGGAGCCACTTCCCGCTGGAGGGCGAGCTGTGGGCAGGCAGCGTGGACCCGGTCGGTGGCGACACACTCGCCTACCTGCTGCGAACCACGCGCTACCGCGGTGCCGTGGCGAACTGCGGCCTCACCGGCGGTCCGGCACTGAACATCACTGTTCTGCCCTTCATCCTGCGCGGAGTCACGCTGTTGGGGATCGACTCCGTTCTGTGCCCGGAGGATGTCCGCGCCGCCGTGTGGCTGCGACTCGGCACAGACCTCAAACCGAAGAACTTGGTGGACAGCATCTCCCACGAAGTGGGACTGGACCGCGTCCCCGAGATCGCCTCCGACATCCTCACGGGTGCCGTCCGGGGCCGCACCGTCGTACGACTGTAAAGGCGTTGTGAACAGCCGCGGCCGTGGCGGCGAACCTCTCAGGTTCACCACCGAGTGGTGAACCTGAGAGCTCTGCGATCCAGCCGTGGCCCCCTGCCTCGCCCAGCGATCTCGCCCGATCCGGTACACCATCCTTGCCACACCAAACGGTTTGGTTTGGTACACTGACGGAGTGACTACCGCCACAGATGCCGATACCACACGCGACCGCATTCTCACTGCGGCGACGGACGAGTTCGCGCAGTACGGGGTCGCGGGTGGTCGCATCGAGCGGATCGCGCGCAGGGCGAAAACGAGCAAGGAACGCCTGTACGCGCACTTTCGCAGCAAGCAACAGCTCTACCGGATCGTCGCCGAGCGGGAGCTTGCGACGATGACCGAAGCCACCCGCATAGACGCGACCGACCTACCCAGCTACGCGGGGCGGGTGCACGACTACTTCACCGCCCATCCCGATCATCTGAGGCTGCTGCAGTGGGGACGGCTGGACATCACCCGGGCCGACGTCATGGACGACCCCTTCGAGGAGTCCGTGCGACAGACGGTGCGTCGAACTGTCGATCTGTTGAGACAGGCGCAGGAGACCGAGCAGCTGAATCCGGCGTGGGACCCGATCGACATCATGGTCCTCGTCACTCAGATCTCGCTGGCTTGGGCCTGGCAGCCAGACCTCGTCGACTTGGCCCAGGGACAAGTTCGCAACACTTCCGGCGAGGCGCGCCGCGCCGCGATCGTCGCCGCCGTCGCGGGCTTGTTTCCCGCGGCCGCCGCGTCATCAGCAAGCCCTGGCACCGATGGCGTGGACCCATCGTCGGTGTATGAGGATCGAGGAGATTTTTCATGCGGGAGTGGATAGTCAAGCTCGCGACGATCGACGGCGGCGCAGCAGAAGCCCTACGGGTGATCGAGCATTTCGACTCGCTGGTGGACCAACGGTCCTCAGCGATGGCCATGCTGCGGGCAGCCGCGGTGCTGGCCGATTCCCCGATCGGGCTCGATGATCCGGAACGCGGCCTTCGGGTCGGCGTCGACGCGGCCGGGCGGACCATCACCGAGCTCGGCACCGGGACAGCATCGCGTCAGACCCAGCGATTCGAGGAGATCACGGTCTGGCTGGACCGCGAGGGTCCGGCCTGGCCCCTGGACCCGCTGATCCTGGAACGATTCGCCCGAAGCCTGCACGCGGTCAAGAAGACCCGCGACTCCTCCCCCATCACGGCCGCGGCACGCACTGCCTGTGATCCGGGCGTCACCCCCGCAGACCGGGACAGCGCACTGCGTCGGCTCGGCCTCGGATCGACCATCACAGTGGTGGCCACCCATCCGGCGGATGCGCGGCGGATGCCCGCCGGGCTACTCATCGATGAGCACCAGATCCGCCTCTTCCCCGCTCCGGTGGCACAGAGCACGATTCCGCTCGACATCGCCGCCGGAATCCACACGTGCGCGAGCACCGAGGTTCATCTCGGGGTCCAGCACGCCCGCACCGCGCTGCGCATCGCCGTCGACCTCACCACCGGCAAACCCACCCACGTGCGATATGACCAACTCGGCAGCATCGCCACCATCGTCGAGAGCATCGATGCCGACACCGCCGCGCGCGCACCCGATGTCCGCCAGGTGGTCGAGCTTCAGGCCCAGCGACCATGGGTGGTGCCGACGCTGGAGGCTGTGCTGAGCCACAGCAGTATTCGCGAAGCCGCTCGCCTGCACAATCTGCACCACTCGACCATGCGCCAGCGGATCGATTGGCTCGAGCGCCAGCTCGGATACACCCCACTCAGCAGCGAGGGGTACGCCCGCGCGAGCACGACCCTCACCCTCTGGCGCATCGCGATGGCTGCGGAACAACGGCACAAAATTGTGCCCACCACCGCCATTTGTCGGTGATTCGGCCGCCGACAGCCGTCTGTCGGCGGCTACAGCGACCCTCACCAGGTGAGTTCACTGAGAAGCCGAAGGAGGCTCCTATGACCCACGACACAATCTGGTTCGGCTCAGCGACGGTGCAACCGCCCTACGGCAAAAGCACAGCTTCGCCGATATTCACGGTCCGCGAGAAGAGCCGTCGGAGATATTCCGACCGGCCTCACTGGTAGATCGCGAGTTGCGATGGCCGAAGACGACCCGTGCGAGACCCAGCGTGATGCCGGCGACGATGTCATCGCGGAACTGAGCACTGCCGGTTTCGCGGGCGCGGAGGAGATCGGGCGCGGAGGGTTCGGAAAGGTATATCGATGCCGGCAGGTCGGCGTGGAACGCACGGTGGCAGTGAAGGTACTGATCGGAGAACTCGACGAGAATCGGGAGCGATTCTTTCGTGAGGAGCAAGCGATGGGACGTTTGACCGGACACCCGAATATCGTCGACATGCTGGAAGTCGGCGCCACCGGCACCGGTCACCCGTACCTGGTGATGCCATACCACTCGCGTGGTTCCCTCCACGCGCGCATTCGATGCGACGGTCCCCTGCCGCTGCCCGACGTTCTGCACCTCGGGGTGAAGATCGCGGGGGCGCTCGAAACAGCACATCGAACCGGCATCCTGCATCGCGATATCAAGCCGGACAACATCCTGCTCACCGACTTCGATGAACCGGCGCTGACCGACTTCGGCATCGCCCACATCACCGGCGGGTTCGAAACCGCGACCGGTACTGTCACCGGTTCGCCGGCGTTCACCGCGCCCGAAGTGCTCCGTGGCGACGATCCCAGCCCGGCCTCGGATGTCTACGGTCTGGCCGCGACATTGTTCTGCGCGCTGACCGGACACGCGGTCTTCGAGCGCCGTAGCGGCGAACAGATGGTCGCCCAGTTTCTGCGGATAGCCGAACAGCCGATCCCTGACCTGCGTGTCAGCGGCATGCCCGATGACGTGTGCACGGTACTCGAGGCCGCGATGTCACAGAGCCCGGCCGAGCGTCCCACTGCCGCGCTCTTCGGCGACCAACTCCGGCAGGTCCAGGTCCGGCACGGTTTCCCGGTCGACCGGCTTCCTGTCCGAACCCGGCCCGGCGCCGAATCGCTACCGCCGGCATCATCGAGCGCGGCAGAAAGCGGCGTCGGGAATCTCCCGCTCGAGCTGTCCAGCTTCGTCGGCCGTCGCAGCCAGGTGACCGAGGTCAGGAACCTACTGGCTGGGTCCCGTCTCGTGACACTGACCGGAATCGGTGGCGTCGGCAAGTCGCGGCTCGCGCTGCGCGTCGCCCACAAGGCGACAGGAGATTTCACCGACGGCGGGTGGTTCGTCGAACTGGGCGATCTGCGGGATCCGGCCCTGCTGGTCGACGTCGTCGCCACCGGTCTCGGCCTTCGAACCCGGGGGGCAGGATCGACGCTCACGGTGCTGGTCGAATACCTGTCCACACGCGACCGGCTGGTGGTGCTGGACAACTGCGAACAGGTGATCGACGCTGTCACCGCACTGGTCGAAACACTGTTGCGGGCGTGTCCGCAGATCCGCATCATGGCGACCAGCCGTGAGGCGTTGAACATCGGCGGCGAATCGGTATTCGTCGTGCCCCCGCTGACAATTCCCGATCCGGCCGGCAAGCCCGCTCCTCGAGCAGCCCGCGAAGACGCCGTGGCCTTGTTCGCCGAACGTGGCTCGACAGTCGTGCCGGGATTCGATGTCACCGACGAGAACAGGGCCTGCGTGGCGCGTATCTGCGCTCGGCTCGACGGGCTCCCACTGGCGATCGAGCTTGCCGCTGCCCGGCTACGCACGATGTCGCCGGAGCAGATTCTGGTTCGCCTCGACGACCGTTACGGTCTGCTGACTCGCGGGCGTCGTGGCGCCCCGATACGGCAGCAGACCCTGCGGTGGTGCGTCGACTGGAGCTACGACCTGTGCACACCGGACGAGCAACGCTTGTGGACGCTGTTGTCCGTCTTCGCGGGCGGTTTCGAGCTCGACGCCGCCGAGGAGGTTTGCGCCGGCGAACTGACGCGATCCGAATTGCTCGACTCCCTGTCCGCATTGGTCGACAAGTCGATCCTGATCCGCGACGAGATCGACCGAACGGTCCGCTTCCGGATGCTCGAGACCGTGCAGGAATACGGTAGACAACAGGCCGCGGAAGGCGGCGCGTATGTGGATTCCGCTCGGCGACACCGGGATTGGTGCCTTCGACTAACCCTGCAAGCACAGGCGGAATGGATCGGTCCACACCAGTTGCAGTGGGTTGCCCGACTGGAACGTGAGCTGCCGAATCTCCGGAAGGCTCTGGAGTTCGCGCTGTCCGAGTCGAACGAAGCGGCGGTGCGGATGACTACCGCACTGTGCCTGTTCTGGATCATGCGGGGACGCCCCAACGAGGGCCGCCACTGGTCCGCTCGTGCCCTGACCCAAACCACCGGATCCCGGACCATCGATCGAGCCAGGGCATTTCACGCCGCCGTGGCAATGGCCTCGTTGCAAGCGGACCTGGCCGATGCCACCGACAACCTGAAGCAACTTGCGCTGTTGGCCGACCGATCGACCGATCCGGTGGTGGCGGCGCTGCTCTCACATGCCGAGGGGACCACTGTTCTCCTGGCGAACGACGCCGACCTGGACCACGTCGACAAGCTCATGGCCGACGCCATCGAAGTGTACGAAGCAGGCGGCGAGCGCAGCCTGCAACTGGACGCACTGATCTCGCTCGGGTTGTCTCGCGCATTGCTCGGTGACACCGCCCGAGCCCTCGTCTGTTTCGAGCAGGTGCTGGCGATCACCGAGGCGGCCGGCGAAACGATGCTCCGCTCATGGGCATCGTGGGCAGCGGGGTATGTCGTGTGGCGCCGGGGCGAGTCGGCGCACGCCGCGCATTTGCTGGAAGACGGCATCCGGTTGGCTCGGCTGGTGGCAGATCCGCTCGTCGCCGCGGCCTGCACCGAGGCACTGGCGTGGGTCGAATCCGAGAAACACGATCATCGGCGCGCGGTGGTGTTGATGGGCGTCGCCGATTCGATGGTGAGTGTCACCCACAGCTCGGCCTACGTGTTTCCGGCCCTGCTCGTTCACCGCGAGGACTGTGCGCACGACAGCCGGGAGGCCCTCGGCGAGCGAGTCTTCGAGGCGAGCCGCCAGGAAGGCGCCGCGATGACCTTCGATTCCGCGGTGGCCTTCGCACTCGGCGAACAATCCGCAGCCGCCACCCGCACCCGTGGGCCCGGCGGAACCCTGACCAAACGTGAGCGCCAGGTCACCGAGCTCGTCGCCCGCGGTATGTCCAACAAAGATATCGCCGCCCACCTGGTGATATCACAGCGCACGGCGGAGGGGCACGTGGACCATATCCTCACCAAACTCGAATGCACCTCGCGCTCGCAGATCGCCGCGTGGGCCGCCGACCAGCCGGATTTCTGAGCCTGCCCGGGCCACGGCTACTGCGCCGGGCGGCTACGGGCCCAGGAACAATCGCTCGTTCGGCAAACGATTCTCGGGCAGGGATCGCCCGATCGTGGACAGAATCAATTCGACCGTGCACCAATGCTTTCGGCGGCAATCATGAATCAAGTTGATCGCCGCGGCCAATGTTGCCCGGTAGTCGAAGGCCGTTCGGTCCAGCCAGATTCGCACGTGCACATCGATCTGAATCGGGAACCGAGACTGCTCGGCGAGGGTCATCAACGTGTTTCTCCGATCGAGCCGCCCACATCGCGCCACGCCGATGTCAACGCGACCGCCAGCTGTCGCTTGAGCAGGCGCTGCTGTCGGCGGTCTGCTCGTCGGG
>NZ_JBHWZY010000090.1:0-12947 GCF_042727815.1 Nocardia sp. NPDC060220 | reverse complement strand
CCTCCTGGGACTACCGAACAATTGATCCCCCCTGTGACCACCCCTTCAGCCCCTCGTACCCTGGAAAGGCTGCCCCCACCGAAAGGCTCCCCTTTGTCCGAGTCCGGAGAGAACGTCGCCCCCACCCCCCGCGGGTTACCCGCCGAGGTGGCCCGTCGGCGCACGTTCGCCGTGATCTCGCACCCCGACGCGGGTAAGTCGACGCTCACCGAAGCGCTGGCCCTGCACGCCAGGATGATCTCCGAGGCGGGCGCCATCCACGGTAAGGCCGGTCGCAAGTCGACGGTGTCGGACTGGATGGAAATGGAGAAGGCGCGCGGTATCTCGGTCAGTTCGACCGCGCTGCAGTTCAACTACCGCGCCGCCGGGTCCGATATCGACAATGTGATCAACCTCGTCGACACCCCCGGCCACTCCGATTTCTCCGAGGACACCTACCGGGTGCTCACCGCCGTCGACGCGGCGGTGATGCTGATCGACGCGGCCAAGGGCCTCGAGCCACAGACGCTCAAGCTGTTCCAGGTGTGTCGCCACCGTGGCATCCCGGTGATCACCGTGATCAACAAGTGGGACCGGCCGGGTCAGGCCCCGCTCGAACTGCTCGACGAGATCAGCGAGCGGATCGGCCTCACCCCCACACCGCTGTTCCTGCCGGTCGGCATCGCGGGCGATTTCCGCGGCCTGCTGCGTCGCGGACCGGAAGGCGAGGCCGCCGAGTACATCCACTTCACCCGCACCGCCGGTGGCGCGACCATCGCACCCGAGGAGTACCTGACCGCCGACGAAGCCGAAGCCCGCGAGGGTGAGGCGTGGACGACCGCGGCCGAGGAGAGCGAACTGCTCTCGGCGACCGGGCAGGACCACGATCAGGAGATGTTCCTGGCGGGCCAGACCTCGCCGGTGATCTACGCCTCGGCCATGCTGAACTTCGGTGTGCGCCAACTGCTCGAGACGCTGGTGCAGCTCGCGCCCGCGCCCGGCTCACGCGAGGACGTGACGGGCAAGGAACGCACGACCGGTGACCCGTTCAGCGCGGTGGTGTTCAAGGTGCAAGCGGGCATGGACACCGCCCACCGCGACCGGTTGGCGTTCATGCGGATCGTCTCCGGCGAATTCGAGCGCGGCATGGTGGTGACCCACGCGCAGACCGGTCGCCCGTTCGCCACCAAATACGCGCTGACGGTCTTCGGCCGCGAGCGCACCACGGTCGACACGGCCTACCCCGGCGATGTGGTCGGTCTGGTCAACGCCACCGCGCTCGCGCCGGGTCACACGTTGTTCGTCGAGAAGAAGGTGGAGTACCCACCGATCCCGAGCTTCGCCCCCGAGCATTTCGCGACGCTGCGCGCGCAGAGCGCGGGCAAGTACAAGCAGTTCCGCAAGGCCATCGACCAGCTCGATTCCGAGGGCGTGGTGCAGGTGCTGCGCAACGACGCGCGCGGTGACGCCACCCCGGTGCTGGCCGCGGTCGGTCCGATGCAGTTCGAGGTGGTCACCGCGCGGATGCAGGGCGAGTTCAACGTCGAGACCCAGCTGGATTTCCTGCCCTTCACGCTGGCACGGCGCACCGACGCGGAGTCGGCGCCCGAGCTGGATCGCCAGCGCGGGGTCGAGGTGTTCACCCGTACCGACGGCGTGATCCTGGCGCTGTTCAGCGACAAGTGGCGGCTGCAGTACATCGAGAAGGAACACCCGAAACTCACGCTGGAACCGCTGGTCGCGACCGCGGACTGACGCTGTCTGGGCCGGAGGTTCAGGCGGCAGGCCCGGGATTGCGTTCCACCGAGGAGATGTGGTTCTCCTGGGCGATCATTCCCCAGCGGCTCGCGGTGAGCCGCAGGCTGGGTAGATCGCTGAGCGAGAGCACTACTTCGTAGGTGCGCTCGTATCCGGTGTGCGAGATGCGCCAGTGCCCGTCCTCGCAGCGCACGTAGCTGTCGGTATAGAAGGCGGCGCCGCGCAGGCACATGTTGTGTTCGGGAATGATCACCGTGTCGGCCAGGTACCAGGTGCCGGAGGCGGTGTCGCCGTCGACATCGATCTCGGGGTGGTCGCAGCGATGCTCGGTGATCACGTGCGGTCCGAGGGTGTTGCGCAGGAAGGCCAGGAAGGCCTCGCGCGACTCGAACTGCAGATACTCGCTATAGGTGGCGGTCGCCTCGGGGACCAGGGTGTCGGCGAACTCGTCCCACGACTTGGTGTCCAGGCTGCGCAGATAGCGGTATTTCAGCCTGCTGATCGCGATGCGATCGTCGGGGTCGTCCGGCGGGCGCTCGATGGGTGCGGGCTGTTCGTCGTTGTCCGACGGCGCTGTCGCCATCCATGCCTCCCCCGAGTCCGACCCGGCGACCAACGGCTCGTCCTCGCCGGGCAGCACCGGCGCAGGCCCTGCCCACGCGGCCGCGACAGGTTCGTCGACGTGCACGTTCGGTGATTCCGGGCCCTGCTCCATTTCTCCACGATCCCACCAGAAGCGGCTCGCCGCCCGTTCTGTATCAGATCGCTATCACTGCCGAAACCGGAGTGTGACCTCCGGCGCCGGCCGGCCCGGCTGTCTGAGCTACCCGATGGTGAAGCAGGTGCGGCAGAAATCCTCGCCGAATTCCGACAGACGCAGGCTCTTGCGCACGATCTTGGGCGCGCGGCCCGCCTTCTTGAGCGCGTGTTCCACGACGGGCTGTACTTCCAGCACCATGTACCGGCTCAGCACCACCGGATCGTCGGAGGTGAGCGTGAGTCCGAGGCGGTTGAGATTGATCAGGTAGGACCGAGCGCGGTCCGGGTAGCGCACGCCCGCCTGTTCGGGGACCGAGGTGAGGTCGCCCTGCACCAGCTCCGAGCCGATGCCGAGCGGGCGGTTGGTGCGCACGTCGACCGAGGGTTGAGGACCGTTGAGGGCCATGAATCGCAGGATGCGGGCCTCGTCGGGAGCGACCTCGTCGAGGATGCGGTCGTAGGCCGGGTGCACGTCCTCGGTGAAGTACACGTCGGCCGAGCGGGCCAACAGCGCGTCGCCGCGTCGCCGCAGGTCATCGGTAGTGGCCGAGCGCAGGTACGGGCCGACGGTGATGGCCTGCTGCGACGAACCGTTCGGCGTCGGCACATAGCTGACGATCTCGCGCACCGACCCCTCGGTGACGCCGAGTGCGCTGCGCGCGATGGAGCGCAGGGCATTGCCGGTGCGCTCGGCGATATCGGCGGAGGATTCGCCGTCCAGCGCCGCCTGCGCCAGCTCCTTGGTGACCTCGTAGGTGGTGCCGACAGCCCATTGGCTGCCGCGCACCGCGGTACCGGCGGCCAATCCGGCGGCGCGGAAGACGCCACGGATCAGCCGTGCTTCATTACTGATCTGTCGCTGCTCGACGTCCGAGCTGCGCTCGACGGCGCGGGTACCGGCACGGGCCAGGTCCTGTCCGGTCCTGTCGTCTGTCACGTCCTACTCCGAAGTCTCGCCATGTGAACAGTGCCACCACCTACCGCGCGTCCCCTCTGCACGGTATTTGTGGCCTGTCACGAAAGGTGGTGGTGGTCATTGTGTCCGACTCGCCAAGACGAGTACGTCATTCGGGACAGGTTCTGTGACTGATGTCTCAGACACTACCCTGTGGCCTGACACACGACGAATGGACCCAGTTCCTCATCTCACAGTAGGGTCACCTCGCCGCGGGGGTGATAAATTTTTGGTTCTCGGTGAGGCGGTGGTCACCGGGTATCGGCAGGAGGGCGTGTCGTGTTGGAGAGTGTGTTCGGGTTACACCCGACACTCCTGCTAGAAATTCTGACCATTCCTCTTTTCACAGGAATTATCGGTTACATAACCAACTGGTCCGGCATTCTCATGCTGTTCCAGCCGATCAAATTCCACGGATTCCGACTGCCCGGTCTGCGCGCGGTCTTCCCTTATCTACCCAAGCGGATCCAGGTATTGCCGCTGCTCAGCTATGACGGCCGGATCGGCTGGCAGGGCATCGTGCCCTCGCGTGCCGACAAGATGGCCAGCATCGCGGTCGACAAGGGCCTGTCCAAGCTGGGCAGCGTCGCCGACTTCTATCGCGAGCTCGACCCGGAGAAGCTGGCCGAACATCTGGCCGAGGTGGCCGACGCGCAGATCCGCGACATCGTCGAGGTGATCCTGCGTCGCGAACACCCGCAGCTCTGGTACAACCTGCCTGTTCAAGTCAGGGAGATGATCCATCAGCGGGTGCGTTCGCAACTGCCGGAGATCCTGCGCGACCTCACCATGGAACTCGGCGCCAATATCGATCAACTGCTCGATGTGAAGCAGATGGTGATCCGCTACTTCCAGGCCCGACCCCAATTGCTCAACCAGCTGTTCCAGGTACTCGGCGCCAAAGAGCTTCGGTTCATGCAGAACTTCGGCTTCTACTTCGGCGCACCCTGCGGCCTGCTGCTGGTGCTGGCACTGCACACCACCGGGCTCTCGGCGCTGGTCGTGCTGCCGGTCGGCGGGATCGTCATCGGCTGGGTGGTGAACTGGATCGGGATCAACATGATCTTCGCGCCCGCCACACCGAAGTGGTGGTGCCCGTGGCGGCAGGGTTTGCTGATCAAGCGCCAGCCCGAAATCACCGCGGGTTACGCGGCATTGGTGTCCACCGAGGTCGTCACGGTGGCCAACATCGGCGACGAACTGCTCAACGGACCGCGCTCGGACCGGACCCTGCAGATGCTCGAGGACACCCTGCGCCCGGCCGCCGACCGTGCGCTCGGGCCCGCGCGGCCCGCGGTGAAGTTCATGCTCGGCAGCCGCGAATACGACTCGCTGCAAACAACTCTCACCACGCAAGCCATGACGATCGCGCCTATGGCGTTCGCCGACCCCGCGTTCAATGCTCAGCAGAGCAGGCAGGTCAACGATTACATCGCCCGGCAAATGTCCGCACTTTCTCCCCATGACTTCGTGGACATGCTGCGCTCGGCGATCAAACAGGACGAATGGTTGCTTTTTGTCCATGGCGGCGCGCTGGGACTGCTCGCCGGATACGCTCACATCCTGGTCTTCGGAACAGGAGTAGCGACGACATGGATGTAGACGACGGGACCCCGTCCACCGACATGGTGCGACGATCGGTACCGCCGCTCGAGGTATCCCACGACAGGCGTGGCCTGCTGCCCGTCTCACCGGTGCGCACGGTTCGGGCTGCGACCGGGGTGGCGCGCGTTGCGCTGACCGCCGCCTCGGGAATGACGCTGTGGACCCTGGACACCGCGCTCGGGGTGACCGTCACGGTGTTGCGCGGCAGCATGGCGGGCAACCCGCCCAACGAGGTGCTCGCCGAAGCGGAAACCGAAGTGCGCGACCGGCTCCGGCACGCCCTCGGCCTGCCGACGGGCGCCGAACACCACCGCGAGGACGGCACGCCGACTCTGCGTGAGCAGGGCGCCGAACTGCTGCGGCTGTCCGCCAGCACCACCGCCGCACAGCCCGACACCCATCCGGCCTATCCCGGGATTCTCGCCGAGATCACGCCGGACGAGGCACGGATCCTGCGCTTCCTGCACGTCGACGGGCCGCAGCCCGCCATCGATGTGCGCACCGGGCGGCAGCGGGCGTTCGGTGGCGAGCGGTTGATCAGTGGACTGACGATGCTGGGCGACCACGCCGGCCTGCGGTTTCCGAACCGGGTGCCGCAGTACCTGCCCAACCTGCGCAGGCTCGGGCTCATCGAGTCCACCCGCGAACCCGTCGGCAACCCGCACCGCTACCAGGTCATCGAAGCCCAGGAGCAGGTGCGGGAGGCGTTGAAGCGCCCCGGTTTCGGTACGAAGGTGAGCTACCGCAGCATCCTGCTCACCGAATTCGGCGCCGACTTCGTTCAGACGTGTTTACCGGTCGTCATCAACGACGGTCGCGAAACCACTGGTCCGCCTCCCCGCGACTTCGGGCCGGACTCGAGTGCGCGGTCACGGAGCGTCGGCGGCTGACAGCAGGACTCCCGCCGAGTCAGCCCGTACCCCGGGAGTTACCCATGTGCGTGCGAGATCACTGGTCGGCGGCTTCTGCCAATTCCATCCAGCGCTCTTCTGCCGCTTCTTTTTCGGCGACAACTTCCTTCAGCTCGGCTCCCAGCTTGACCAGCTTGTCCGGGTCTGTCGCGGCGTCGGCGAGGGCGGCATGGAGTTTCTGTTCGCGCTCGTCGAGTTTGGCGATGCTGCGTTCGACCTTCGACAGTTCCTTGCGGGCGGCGCGGCGGTCGGACGAATCCGTCGAGGTGCCACCGGTCTTCGCGGTGAGCGGCTTGGCGTTGCCTGCCATGGTGGCGCGCTTGGCGAGGTAGGAATCGATGCCGCCGGGCAGGTTGGTGAGTTTGCCGTCGCCGAACAGGGCCCAGGTGGAGTCACAGATGCGCTCGACCAGGTAGCGGTCGTGACTGATCACCACCAGCGTGCCCGCCCAGTTGTCGAGCAGATCCTCGAGCTGCTGCAGGGTGTCGATGTCGAGGTCGTTGGTCGGCTCGTCGAGCAGCAGGACGTTCGGCTCGGCCATCAGGATGCGGGTGAGCTGCAGGCGACGGCGTTCACCACCGGAGAGGTCACCGACCGGGGTGCGCTGGCGGGCCGGGGTGAAACCGAGCCGTTCGGCGAGCTGGCCGGCCGAGATCTCCTTGTCGCCGAGCATGATTCGCTGTGCGACCTGCTGCACGGCCTCCAGCACTCGCATATCGGTGGGCAGGTCGTCGAGTTCCTGCCGCAGCCAGCCGATCTGCACGGTCTGGCCCTGGATCCGCTTGCCCTTGGCGGGTTCGGTCTCCCCGGCCAGCGCGCGCAGCAGCGTGGTCTTGCCCGACCCGTTCACACCGACCAGGCCGACCCGCTCGCCCGGCGCGAGCCGCCAGGTGAGGTCGTCGACCAGCACCCGGCCGTCAGGGGTGGTGAGGGCGGCATCCTCGAGTTCGATCACCACGCGGCCCAGGCGCTTGCGGGCGAACGCGGCCAGCGAGACCGAGTCGCGCGGCGCGGGCACATCGGCGATCAGTGCCTCGGCGGCCTCGACGCGATAGCGCGGTTTGGAGGTGCGGGCCTTGGCGCCGCGCCGCAGCCAGGCCAGCTCCTTGCGGGCCAGGTTCTGTCTGCGCGACTCCGAGGCGTCGGCCTGACGTGCGCGTTCGGCGCGGGCGAAGATCCAGTCGCCGTAGCCGCCCTCGTAGACCTCCACCTTGCCGCCGACGACCTCCCAGGTGCGGTTGGCGACGGTGTCGAGGAACCAGCGATCGTGGGTCACGACGACGAGCGCGGTGCGCCGGGCGACCAGGTGTTCGGCCAGCCACTGCACACCCTCGATGTCGAGGTGGTTGGTCGGCTCGTCGAGGACCAGCAGGTCCAGGTCGCGCACCAGCGCCGCCGCCAGCGCGACGCGGCGGCGTTCACCACCGGAGAGGTTCGTGACGAGGGTGTCCAGGCCCAGATCGGCGATGCCGATGCCTTCGAGGATCGAGCGCACGCGCGAGTCGGCGGCCCACTGGTGGTCGGCGATGTCGGCGGTCGACAGGTCGTCGGACAGCCCGGCGAACACGATCGAACCGATGCTGGCGCCCTCGGGCAGCACGCCGCGCTGGGTGACCACGGCCATCCGCAGCCCGCCCACTCGGCTCACCCGGCCCTTGTCGGGCGGCTCCAGTCCGGTCAGGACCTCGAGCAGCGTGGTCTTACCGCCGCCGTTGAGGCCCACCACCCCGATCCGTTCCCCCGCGTGAATTCCGAGGGAGACGTCATCCAGCAACGGCTTGACACCGAAGCTCTTGGAGACCTGTTCCAGGTTGATCAGGTTGGGCATTGCCGCCTCTCCGCGACTTCAGGCCAGACATAGGTGCGGGGTTGCGGTGCGTCGGCGTCCGACGGGGGATTGCTGGACCAGTTGGCCCGTTCCCGGTGAATTACCCATGTTCGTGCGAGATCTGTTGATTGCGATCATAGTGGACGCCGCCGGTCGCTCTGACCGGCACCGCGGCGGCCGGGCTCAGCTGGTGGTCGTCAGCGTTTGGAGTGTGCCTCGGTGTCGAGCACGCGGGCGCCCTGAACAGGACCGGTGGCCGTGCGCACGCTGCGGCACACGCCCGCGCCTGCCAGCTCCGCGGCGACACCGATCGCGGCCTCCTCCGATTCGCAGAGGAACGCGCACGTGGGCCCCGACCCAGAGACCAGCCCGGCCAGGGCGCCCGCGCCGACGCCCGCGCGCAGCGTGCGGCGCAGTTCCGGTTTCAGGGAGAGTGCCGCGGCTTGGAGGTCGTTGCCGAGTAGCGGCGCGAGGGTGTGCGGGTCGCCGGCGGCCAGTGCCTGCATGAGTTGCTGGGGATCACCGAGGCGCGGCGGCTCACCTTCGGCGCGTAGCCGGTCGAGTTCGCGAAAGACCGAGGGGGTGGACAGACCGTCCTTGGCCAGCGCGAGAACCCAGTGAAAGGTGTTGCGCGACAGCACCGGAAGCAGGCGTTCGCCGCGGCCGGTGCCCAGTGCGGTGCCGCCGTGCAGGGAGAACGGGACGTCGCTGCCGAGTTCGGCGGCGATCGTGGACAGTTCCTCACGGGTCAGGCCGAGGTCCCACAGCTCGTTCAGCCCGACCAGGGTCGCGGCCGCGTCGGCGCTGCCGCCCGCCATACCACCGGCCACCGGGATGCCTTTGGTGATCGCGATCTCGACCAGCGGGGCACGGCCCGCCAGATGCGCCAGGCGGACCGCGGCCTTCCAGACCAGGTTGGTGCGATCGGTGGGCACCTCGGCGGCGCCTTCGCCGCTCACCCGCACGGAGAGCGAGGCCGAGGGGGCCAGACGGAGGTCGTCGGCGAGGGACAATGCTTGGAACACGGTGGTCAGGTCGTGGTATCCGTCCGGGCGCAGATCAGCGACTCCGAGATGCAGGTTCACCTTCGACGGAGCTCGCACGACGACCGGGCTGGGCACAACTGACAGCACGATTCCCCAGCGTAATAGGTTCCACCGACTAGTACGCACGCCGAATGCCCGGCACTCGGCCGAGGGGTTGCGCCAGGTACCCTTGGGGGGTATGTTCGTTCGTGTCGGGGACATACCCCTGGACCGTATGTTGGAAGAGCGAAGGAGCCGGCCATGGCCACCACCACCTACACCGTCACGGGGATGACCTGCGGACACTGCGTGAGCTCGGTCAAGCAGGAGATCGGCAAGATCGATGGCGTCACCGGCGTGGAGGTCGACCTCGCCAGCGGCCTCGTTCGCGTCGACAGCTCGGGCGAACTGGCCGACGCCGATGTTGCCGCCGCGGTCGACGAAGCGGGCTACGCGCTGAGCGCCTGACTCCACCCGTGCTGGGCGAGCAGGCGCCGCGCGCGTCCAGCTCGCCCAGCATCGACCCGGTTCGCGACAACGCCCCCGTTCACCGTGGGTTCACCCACGTCAGGACGCGTCACGAATCATCCACAACGTCATCCACATCTTTCCCGGACGTGGTGCGACACAAATTTCCGGGTTCCACCGGGAGCGCCGTCCGCCGATCATGATCAACTCCGAGTGCCGCGAAAACCGGTTGTCCACAATTGCTTTCACAGGGGCACCACAACCCGCGCCGGTGAACGGCCGGTGTACTGCGGGTTCTCCTGCGGGAGCCCACGATTCGCCGCACGGGCGTACCGCTCGCGCCGATCAGGTCGTCGCAGCCAACCGGACGAACGCCGACGTCTCCAGGGTCTCGCCCCGTGCCGTCGGATCGATCCCGGCGGCGACGAGCCGGCGCTCGGCCTCGGCAGGCGAGCCCGCCCACCCGGACAGCGCCGCCCGCAACGTCTTTCGCCGCTGCGCGAACGCCGCGTCGATCACCTCGAACACCCGCCTGCGATGCGCGTCGTCCATCGGCCACGGCGCTTCGGCGTATCGGTCGATCCGCACCAGACCCGATTCGACGCGCGGCACCGGCCAGAAGACCTGCGTCCCCACGTGACCGGCCCGCCGGACCTTTCCGAAGAAACCCGCCTTGACGCTCGGCACCCCGTACACCCGGTTCCCCGGCTCGGCGGCAAGCCGGTCGGCCACTTCCGCCTGGACCATCACCAGCGACACCATGATGCTGGGCAACGTCGCGAGCAGGTGCAACAGCACCGGCACGGCCACGTTGTACGGCAGGTTCGCCACCAGCGCGGTCGGGACGGCGGGCAACTGCTCCGGACGCACCCGCAGCGCGTCCGCCTCGACCACGCGCAGACGCTCGACCAGGCCCGGCGCGCGATCGGCGACGGTTTCGGGCAGATAGTTCGCGAGCACGGGGTCGATTTCGACGGCGACCACCTGGTCGACCACGTCGAGCAGCGCCAACGTCAGCGAGCCGAGACCCGGGCCGACCTCGAGCACGGTGTCACCCGCGCCGACACCCGCCGCGGACACGATGCGCCGCACGGTATTGCCGTCGTGCACGAAATTCTGTCCGAGCTGCTTGGTGGGTCGGACACCGAAACGCTCGGCCAGGGTCCGCACCTCGGCGGGACCGAGCAAGGCGGCACGGCTACCTCGAGCGGAATTCTCTGGTTCGGACACTGCTAGAACCTACCAACCTCGTTGATCGGGCAGCTCAGCGCTGTGTCGGGGCCGCGTTGACACGCGCGAGGAAACCGTCGATGGCGGCGAGTTGCTCGGGCGAGACCGAGCCGTGCTGGCCGTTGCCGAGGACCACCTGCTGGTCGACGCCGTTGGCCGCGAACTGGGCGACCAGCGCCGCGTACAGCGGCGACGGCACGACCATGTCGGCGACGTTCATGGACAACAGGATCGGGGCATCGTAACCACTGGTCGGCAGCATCATGTAGGCCGCGAGCGGATCGCGCAGCGGTGCGAGCGGGCGGGCCAGCAGGTCGGCGGAGGTGACGCCCTTGGTCGACGCAAGGATCTCGTCCAGGCACTGGCTGCCCGCGGCGTCGACAATTTCCTTGCCGCGCGGAGTCAGGTAGGAGTCGATGCCGAGCGCGGGGTCAGTGGCGCGCAGACCGGCCAGGATGCTGACGATGAACGAGGTGGTGGCGCTGGAAAGCCCCGGCACCATCGGCGTCGTCGGGCTGACGAACGGCAGGATCTTCTCCACGTCCGAGGCTGGGTCGATCGCGGCGACACCACGGAAGTCGAGCTCAGGGGCGTACTCAGCCTGCACGTGCGCCGCGCTCAGCGCCGCGTGACCACCCTGTGAAACGCCGAGCACGCTCCAGGTGCGCGAGAGGTCGTGGTTGGCGGCGCGGGCAGCACGGACCAGATCGATCGTCGCAGTTGCCTCGCTGCGCACCTCGAGGTACGGGTGCGGGCCGGTGTCGAATCGGCCGAGGCCGAGGTAATCGGGCGCGACGACGGCGAAGCCCTGGTCGACGAACCGCTTCAGCAGCCGGTCCTCCCCCCCGCGCTGCTGTTGGAAGGGCGCGGTCTCCGGATCGGCCTGACCACCGCAACCCGGGCCGGAGCCCGAGGTGCCGTGGTCGTATGCCAGGATCGGCCAGCCGCCGACCGGTGCGTCACCTTCGGGCAGGAACATCGCGCCGCTGGCCGGGCGCTGGACGCCGGCCGAGTCGGTCATCCAGTACTCGACCGACGAGCCACGGTCGAGCCCGTGCCAGCCCGCGGGTTCGGCCTGCACCGAGATGAGCGAACCGGGGGGCGCTGCCATCGCCGGGGTGTACGCGGCTGAGGCGAAAGCGCTCGCGACCAGCGCGGCGACAACAGTGACCCGGATCGGGTTCTTCAGCACGGGTCGGCCTCTCTACCAGGCGATCAAGATCTTGGACGAGTGTACAGATCGAGTGGATATCCGAAGTCGACATCGCCCACCGCGAGCTGCGCCACCAGATCGGCGTGCAGCGGCGAGCACCGTACGGTCGGTGACATCGATAGGCAGCAGGATGGGCGCGTCGTAACGGAATTCCAGTTCCGGCGCGTAGCTCGCCTGCCCGTGCGGGTCCCGAGCGCGATTTGCTCCGGCCGACAGCACCACCACAGCAACCGCACGCCACCAGCCCGAAACCGAAGACGCCCCAACCGCCCGTCGAATTGTCAACAAGCCGAGACCACCGCACGAGCACAGCGAACTCGGGGAAACGAGAGCACGTTACCCCAGAACCCGAGGGCCCGCACAGTACGCCGCAACCACAAAACGGCCCGGCCAGGATATGACGCCCCGCCGCAGATCACTCTCGTCACGCTGCACTGACCGGTCGATGCCGACTCGCGACGGGTCGCGGGGTCGTCCTGCCAGCAACAGGGCGCACCAGACGCTTGACTACCCGTAGGATTTCGCCAATTTACCAATTATTCCGACAATCAATTCAATATTCCTCGCACAAACGTCGTCACCCGGTTTCGGGGGGGTTGCCTGGAGAGAAGAATCCGATGGGATAATCGTTACTCCTACCGATTTTGACACGGAAACGGCGGCCGCTACGGTGCACGAACTACCATTCCAGGGGTTGAGATCGGCGGGATAACCAAGTGTCGCGGCGAGCTCGTCGTCCCGTTGATTCGAATTTGGATTCAGCGGCTGCCCGATCCACCATCCAGCATCAAGAAAGCCGATACCGTCGGCACCCCATGTGCACGAACTGGCTACCACCGATCCGCCGTCTTCCTTCGAAATAACCTTCGAGGTCAGCTGATCACCGCCCGTCGCCTGAGACACTTCGGCTGCCGTAACGAAACCGCAGATACCCTCATTGTTGCCCGAGGTCGATTGCGACGAGGTGATGACTGGGTGCCCGTTGGAAGCTTCTGGGGCGGCGCTTCGACCGCCTGAACATCCGCTAGTCAGCAGTAGACAGGGGACGATAGACATCATCAATCCAACTCGCATAGACACTCGCATAGACATGCGGCTACTCAAACCAACTCACCTCTTCGGGGTACTCATCCTCGTCGTCTGGCCAGTCACTTGGTCCAACTACCCCGGGCGAGGGGCGAAATGATTCGGATCGGGCAGTAGAAGGGTCTGAAGC
>NZ_JBHWZY010000089.1:0-13004 GCF_042727815.1 Nocardia sp. NPDC060220 | reverse complement strand
GCCCCGCCCAGAGATTCACATCGATCCCGCCGGTCTTGACCTCCTGGGCCGCGCTGTCCTGCACCAGCGAGGTGATCACCAGGACGACGCCGTAGCTGCCGAGCAGCGCACCGACAATGGTGCGGATATCGAAAAGCATGGTGCTGACTCCTTATCCGACGATGATGTTGAGGGCGATCACCAGCACGAGGGCTATCCCGGCGAGCAGGGTCGGCCGCTGGTACCAGGGCAGCGAGTCGGCATCGGCGTCGGTGCGCATCGCCTTCGGTGTCTCGGAATACACCAGGCCGACCAGTTCGGCGGGCGGCTTCGGCCTGGTCACCAGGGTGACCGCGACGCTGACGGCGATGTCGACCACGAACGCGGCGCCCGCGGCGACGAAGCTGGCGCCCTGCCCGGACAGGTTCGTCACGCCGGTCTCGTTGAGCAGGAACACGAACACGGCGGCGAGCGTGCCACTGACCAGGCCGACCCAGCCCGCGGTCGGCGACATCCGCTTCCACAGCATGCCGAGGATGAAGGTCGCGAACAGCGGTGCGTTGAAGAAACTGAACAGGGTCTGCAGGTAGTCCATCATGTTGCTGAACCCGCCCGCGATGAACGCGGTGAAGATCGCCGCCACCGTCGCACCGACCGTGGCCAACCTGCCGACCTTCAGGTAGTACCCGTCGGGACGACCCTTACGGATGTACTGCTGCCACAGATCGAAGCTGAACACGGTGTTGAACGCCGAGACATTGGCCGCCATTCCGGCCATGAACGCCGCCAGCAGACCCGCGAGCCCGACACCGAGAAGGCCGTTCGGCAGCACCTCTTTCATCAAGAACAACAGCGCCTGGTTGTAGGTGACATCGCCCTCGAAATCGGGATTCGCGGTGACCTGCTGCTTGTACTCGATCATCTGTGGCACCAGGACCGCGCTGATCATGCCGGGGATCACCACGATCAGCGGGATGAACATCTTCGGATAGGCGCCGATGATGGGGGGTGCGCTGCGCGGCCGAGATCGAGTGAGTGGCCAAGGCACGCTGCACTTCTACGAAGTTGGTTGTCCAATACCCGAAGGAGAGAACGAATCCCAGACCGAACACGATGCCCATGATCGAGGCGAAGTTGTCGGTGAATCCGCTCA
This sequence comes from Nocardia sp. NPDC060220, assembly GCF_042727815.1. Lineage (NCBI taxonomy): Bacteria > Bacillati > Actinomycetota > Actinomycetes > Mycobacteriales > Nocardiaceae > Nocardia > Nocardia sp. NPDC060220. The sequence goes on along the minus strand of NZ_JBHWZY010000089.1, from coordinate 11,872 downwards.
TCGCGTTGCCCGGCCAGGTCTGCAACTGGTCGGCGCCACCCGGTGAGCCGGACACCTTGTCCTGCAAGCCGTCCCAGCCGCCGACACGGTGCAGGCCGACCAGGGTCAGCGGCAGTAGTGCGGCCACGATCACGAAGAACTGCAGCACCTCGTTGTAGATCGCGGCCGAGAGCCCGCCGAGGGTGACGTAGGACAGCACGATCACCGCGGCCACGACCACCGAGATCCACAGCGGCCAGCCCAGCAGCACATTCACGATGGTGCCGAGCAGATAGAGGTTCACCCCCGCGATCAGCACCTGGGCCACCGCGAAGCTCAACGCGTTCACCAGGTGCGCGCCGGTACCGAAGCGCCTGCGCATGAATTCCGGCACCGACCGCACCTTGGAGCCGTAGTAGAACGGCATCATCACCACACCGAGGAACAGCATCGCGGGCACGGCGCCGATCCAGAAGTAGTTGAAGGTGGGGAAGCCGTATTGGGCACCGTTGGCCGACATGCCCATGATCTCCACCGCGCCGAGATTGGCGGAGATGAACGCGAGACCGGTGACCCACGCGGGCAGCGAGCGCCCCGACAGGAAGAAGTCGATACTCGACGACACCCGGCGCCGGGCAATGAGGCCGATGCCGAGGACGAAGACGAAGTACAGGGCGACCAGCGCGTAGTCGACGGGGGCGGCGTCGAGCCGCAGTGTCGACGAGGCTTCTAGGGTGGCGGGCGAAAAGGCAAGCGGCACAGCGTGTCCCTCCTGACCTGGAGCCGGACGGCACACGAGCGTCGTTCACACGGCGCGGGTCGCGTCGTCCGTCGAACTGTTTCGGGTGCTTCCCACTGTGCGCGCCCGTCCTGCGCCGCACAGCGAAATCGCACAGAACAAAATGGACAACTGTTCACTCCAGTCTGCGCGCACCCGCGGCAGGCTCGACGGCGAAGACGCGGGGCGGGGCGAACCCAGTGGTAGCGAACCGGTTCATGATGTTCTCGGCCACCCGGTCGGCGTGCTCGACCAGGGCGATGATGCTGCCGCCGAAGCCACCGCCGACCATGCGCGCACCGTGTGCGCCCGCGTCGAGTGCCGCGTCGACCGCGAGATCCAGCGCGGGTGCGGAAACCTCGAAGTCCTCGCGCAGCGAGTGGTGCGAGGCCGTGAGCAGCGCACCGATCGAACGCGGGTCCGCACCGGCGCGCAGCCGGTCGACGACCGCGAGCACCCGCGCGTTCTCGGTGACCACGTGCCGCGCGCGACGCCACAGCACTCGATCCCGTAAGCGTGGCAGGTCTTCGGAGGTGGCATCGCGCAGGGCGGACAGCTTCAGCGCGGCGGCGGCGGCTTCGCACTGGGCTCTCCGCTCGGCATATCCGCCGTCTGCCAGATCGTGCGGGTGGCCGGTGTCGGCGACGATCAACGCCAGCCCGGCAGCGGCGAGATCGAACGGAATCTGCTCGGCGGCAGCCGATTCCGAGGCGGTGAAGGCGCGGATGTCGAGGAACAGGGCGTGGCCCTCGGTACACAGGATCGAGGCGGACTGGTCGAGCAGGCCCGTCGGCACTCCGGCGAAGCTGTTCTCCGCCGCCCTGGCGATCTCGACCATGCGCCGATCGGTGAGCGCGGGCGCGAACAGGTCGCGCAGCGCGATCGTCACCGCGCAGCACAGGGCCGCCGACGAGGACAGGCCCGCGCCGATCGGCACCGCACCGTCGAGTTCGAGGTCCACCCCGCTGACGCGATGACCGCCGCGGATGAATTCGTTGACGACGCCGAGCGGATAGCGGGCCCAACCGGGCAGCCGATCCCGTTGTGCCGCAAGAGCATCTACGCCCACCTCGACGACCTCACCGGGCCGCTGCGCCGAGGTGAGCCGCACCAGCCCGTCACCGCGCGGTCCGGCCGCGCAGACGACGCCGAGCGGCAGGGCGATCGGCAAGACGAACCCGTCGTTGTAGTCGGTGTGCTCGCCGATGAGGTTCACCCGGCCCGGCGCGATCCACTTCTCCACCCGTACTTCCCTTCCGCTTCCTGCGACGATGTCATCACCGAACACCGCGGCGGGCAACTGTCGAGCACCGGGTGCCGAATCGGTATGCGGCAATGCTCTCAACGCATCGACAGCAGGGCCGTGGACGTGTCATGATCGACTGAGTTGTAAAGGTTTTGAGCGTCGGCACTGCCGGCTGGGGATCGTGCTCGGACAACAACACTCGGTGCTCTCGGCCGATACTTCGAGTGATTCACCGGCCTCACATTCGAATCGACGCTCGTCGCGTGCGCAGCAAGATCGAGGGGGGCTGATGACCATCAGCGAGACACGCTACGGGAGCCTGCGACGGTGCGCGGTATCGCTCGGCGCGGCGGGGGCCGTGCTGATCGCGCCGCTGGCGGGCGGCCGGGCGCTGCCGTTTCTGCTGCTCATCGTGATCGTCGCGGGATCGCTGGCGATGATCGGGTACGGCATGTACCGCCATCGGCCCGCGCACCGGCTGCCCTGGTACCTGCTGGCCGCGTCGGTGCCGCTGTTCGCCACGGGCACCGCGATACGCGCGCTCGGACTGCACCCGAGCTGGCACCCGGTCGACGATCTGTGTACGTTGGCGGCCTCGCTGTGCCTCGGCGTGGCCGCCGTCGGCTGGTTGCAGCCGCACCGACTGCGCAATGCCCGCGACCTCTGGCTGGACTCGACGCTCATCGGGCTCAGCGCGCTGCTGGCCTCGTGGACATTCCTGATCTCGCCGATCCTGCGGCACAGCACCGGGTTCGTCGATACCGCGCCGGCCGCGAGCTATCCGCTGATCCACGCGCTGCTGGCTACCGTGCTCGCGCATTCGCTGGCGACGGTGGTCCGCTCGGAGACATCGCTGCGGTTGTTGCAGGCCGCATTGATCGCCGTACTCATCGGTGGGTTGATCGAAAGCCTCACTGCCGCAGGCACGATCGCGGTCGATCCCGAAGTCGCGCTGGTGCCGCAGCAGTGGGCGTACCTGCTGGCCGGGCTGGCCGCGGTGCAGCCGACGATGGGCGGGTTGCGCGACGCCGAGAGTGTGGGACCGCATCGATCGCGGCAGCGGGCCGGGATGATCGCGGTGGCACTGGTGGCGGCCTCTCTGGTGAGTGTGGTCGGCGCCGACCTCGGGGTGGTCGACCGCGTGGTGATCTGCGCGCTGCTCACGTTGCTGTTGGCCGGTGTCCTGGTGCGCAGCGAACGCGCCATCGCGCGCAGCACGCGCAGCGAACGCCGCGCCCAGTACCAGGCCGACCACGACCTGCTCACCGGGCTGTTCAACCGGGCCGCGCTGCTGCGCGCACCACACCGCTATCGCGATCAGTGGGCCGGAAAACCACTGTGTCTGCTGTTCATCGACCTCGACGGCTTCAAAATGGTGAACGACAGCTACGGTCACGCCGTCGGCGACGAACTCATCGCCAACGCCGCGTCCCGCATCCGCCGCACCACCGCCAGCGCCGACCTCACGGCCCGCTACGGCGGCGACGAATTCGTGGTCCTGGCACCACGCAGCCGCACCGAAGCCGCCGTGCTGGCCGAACACATCCTCGGCGCCTTCATCCGCCCCTTCGAACTGAGCTGCGGTGAAATCCCCATCACCGCCAGCATCGGCGTCGCCTGCCTGACCACCCGCCCCACCGAGACAACCATCTACGACCTGATCCGCACCGCCGACGCCGCCATGTATCACGCCAAGGAATATCGCCTCGGTCTCAGCTTCCACGACGAACTGAGAAAGCCGTCGACGCGGCGGCGCATCTCCGCCTCCCCGCGGATTCAGCGGGTGGCCCAGTAGGTCAGTCCCCCAACTCCTCCAACAGCTTCCGAGCCGCCTCCAGCTCGGCCTGCAACTGCGCGACCTTCGCCTGCTGAGCCCCCCGAGCAGCCTCCAGAATCCCGGCCACCACTTCCTCTACCTCGGGGTGCAGGATCTTCGCGGCCTGAGCGACGGCCGCACTGCTGACCGCCAACCCCTTCACACTGCGCTTCTTACCGTTGATCACATCGACAGTCCACTCACCGTCGGCGGTTCCGGTGAGGGTCACGGTCACCTCGGCCACCTTGGCCTTGCGCACCGCGGGAGCCTTCGCCGGCCGCGGCGCTGCCGGGGCGGGCTTGGGATCATCGGCTACCGGGGCGAGCGACCTCGGCGCGGGCGTAGCAGCGCTCGGCAGGGTCGACGGCTGGGTCACAGTGTTGTCCTTTCGGTTGCTCGGCGCGGGGGCACTGTCCGGGCGGGTCCGTGCGGATCCGCCCGGCGCTACGGTAGTCCCGCGGGCCGGCTTGGTCAGCGTCACCTCGCTCGGGCCGAACGAGAGCACATCTTTGGAACCGGTGGGCCGCACCTGCAGGAAGTCGCCCGCGGACGGATCGTCGAGCGCGACAACCTTGCCCGACTTCCCCTCGGCGACACCGACAGCGGCGGCGGTGAACCACACCATCGGCGGTTTGCCCTCGGCGAGCTCGCCTGCGATACGCGCGAGCTCGGCGTCGGATAGTACCGGCGGTGCTGATCGGCGGGATGCGGACTTGGTGCTCGGCGAGGACATCGTGGACTCCGGGGGTTGGTGCTACAGCGTGGTCTTCGCACCGATGATGCCGCACAGCACCGACAAGTTCTCCCCCGAGCCGCCCACACGGCCCGAAACACCCTCCTGCGCGAGGATTCCGGGCCGCGCCACTCTCAGCCGAGAGTGGCGTTGCCGCGCGTCGTCGGCCGGATGTTCTCGCGCACCGCGGCCACATCGCGATAGCCGTTGACCGCCATCAGCAGGTCCGCTTCGGCCGCGTAGCTGCGCAGCAGATGCACCAGGCCGCGCACTCCACCCAGTGCGAGCGCGTACACATACGGCCTGCCGAGCCCGACCATCGTCGCGCCGAGTCCGAGCGCCTTCACCACATCGGCGCCCGAGCGCACCCCGGAGTCGAACAGCACCGGCACCCGATCGTCACAGGCGGCCACGACCGCGGGCAAGGTCTCCAGCGCACTCAGCCCGCCGTTGGCCTGGCGCCCACCGTGATTGGAGCAGTAGATGCCGTCGGCGCCGAAGTCGATCGCCTTGCGCGCGTCCTCGGGATGGGAGATGCCCTTGAGGATCAGCGGCAGATCGGTGATCGACCGCAGCCAGCCGAGGTCATCCCAGGTCAGCGAATTGCCGAAGGTCGCGATCCAGTGCAGGACAATCAATTTGGGATCGTCGGAGCCGACCATCTGCTGGAAGACCGGGTCGCTGGTGTAGTTCTTCAGCACGTGCCCACGCAGCTGCGGGAAGTTCCCACTGGCCAGGTCGCGCGGACGCCAACCGGGCACCCAGGTGTCGAGGGTGACCGTGATCCCCGCGTACCCCGCGGCCTCGGCGCGGTGCACCAGGCTCTCGGCGAGCTCACGGTTCTTCGGCGTGTACAGCTGGAAGAACGAGGGCGTGTCGCCCGCGTGCGGGCGGACGTCCTCGAGCGGATCCTCCATCAGCGTCGAATACATCGCGGGCACACCGGTCTGCGCCGACGCCTCGGCCACCGCGATGTCACCGTGGCCCTTCTCGCCGACCAGACCGATCACCCCGACCGGTGCGAGGAACAGCGGACTGGCGAACGTGTGACCGAAGGCGGTGACGGCGAGGTCGCGCTCGGTGGCGCCGACCAGCATTCGCGGCACCAGACCCCAATCGGCGAACGCTTCGGCGTTGCGCCGCTGCGTGAGCTCGTCGCCCGCCCCGCCTGCGATATAGTTCAGCAACGAATCCGGCAGTGCCGCAGTGGCTTTGCGCTCGAGCGTCGCGTAATCCATGGGAAATTCGGGCTGGATCCCACCGAGCGCGGCCAGGTAGATCTCGTTCTGATAGTCGGCGAACTGACTCATTGCTGCACTTTCGCACGCCGACCGGGGTTCACGGACCGCAGGGTGGATGTAAGGTGCGTCATACTCGAAAATACGAGATTGTGAGTGCCCCTGCCGTGACCGTCGTCGAACACTCGGCCGCGCCCGCCGACCCGGACGCTCTACTCGCCGACCTCTTCCATTGCGATGCCATCCGTCACCTGACCCGCCTCGCGCTCGGGCTGTCCCAGGATTCGATGGATCTGCTGACCTCGGTCACCGATCGTCTGCGGGCGGCCGAGGGCGCCCTACGCGATCCGCTCACCAGCGACCTCGGCTTCGACTGAACCTCACCGTCGCCGCGCGGTGAGCACCGCCAGATCGGCGAGCCGATGCGCGCGGGCGATCTCCGCGGGGGTGAACGGTTCGTCGGGGCGTACGAAACCCCAGCGACGATCGTCACGGTCCAGTTCCAGCAGCGTGCCCTCGCCCGGTTCGCTCACCTGGGGCGTACCGGGCGCGAGATAGCGCGCGCCCAGCAGCTCGGCGACGGCCAAGGGTAATTCGTCCGGATCGCCGACGATGCGGGCGGCGATGGCCAGTGCCTTGGTCTGACCATCGATCAGCGACAGCACGGTCGCGGGCCAGACCCGCACTCCGGACCCTCCCGCGTGTTCCACGGCGGAGGTGATCGCGTGCGCGGTGACCTCGGCGGGCGCGGCGACGACGAGTTCGTCGAGAACGGCGTCCTCCAGCTGGTGCACGTGCACGGTGAGAATGTTGGCGTCGCGGTGGGCGAGATGTTTGGCCAGCGTCTCGAGCGCGCCGGGACGGTCGGCCAGGCGCACCCGGATCCGCCAGAGCGCGGGCGCGGAGTCTATGCGGTCGCGGTGCCGTAGTTCCGGGCTGTGCAGCCAGCCGCCGAGCATGCGCATCGCCGACGGCTCCACCACCCAGATCACCAGGATCGTGGTGGTGACCGTGAGCAGGGCGACGGTCAGCAGGTACGGCGGGTGCACATGGACGACCAACGCGTGCAGCGCCAGCTCCACCGGGAACACCGCCGCGAGTTTGGCCAGCGTGAGCCTGGTCCGGCCGGGATGCGGCAGTCTGCCGCATACCTCGCAGGCCAGGACCGTGACACGGGGTCGCACTGCGAATCGCCACATGGGGTCAGCGTCTCCGGCCTTCGTGTCGATCTTGGACGAGGTGCGTAACAGCGACGTGAAAGCGCGCGCCAAAGCTGTTGACCTGCACCGATTTCCGCAGTGATGTCGAGCACCCGCGCTGTTCGGGTGTGACTGCCGGCACCATTGCGTCGATAGCCGGAGGGCAACGGTTGTGACTCAGCTCACCAAAATCCATTGACAAACCCACATAAATGGGCATAAAACAACATAAATAAAGATTCACCGAGACCGGAGGAACTCCATGTACGCCGAGGAACGGCAGCAGGCGATCGCGACCCTGATCGGGCATCGCGGGCGCGTCTCCGTCGCCGAACTCGCCGACCAGTACGGGGTCACCACCGAAACCGTGCGTCGCGATCTGGCGGTGCTCGACCGACTCGGGGTGATCCGGCGGGTGCACGGGGGCGCGGTCGGTTCCGGCGCGCTCACGACCTTCGAACCGGGCACCGCCGAGCGCGACAGCACGCGCGCCGCGGAGAAGGACCGGATCGCCGAACTCGCGCAGCGGTACCTGCCGCGAGCGGGCGGCAGCGTGCTGTTCGACGCGGGCACGACGACCGTGCGGGTGGCCGCGGCCATGCCGGCCGACCTCGACCTGGTCACCGTCACCAACTCGCTGCCGGTCGCCGCGCGCCTCACCGGCTTCACGGGTGTGCGGTTGCATCTGCTCGGTGGGCGGGTTCGCGGCGTCACCCAGGCCGCCGTCGGCGCCGAGACCTTGCGACTGCTCGGCGAATTGCGGGTCGACGTCGCGTTTCTGGGCACCAACGCGCTGACCGTGCGACACGGGCTGTCCACCCCCGATCCGGAGGAAGCCGCCGTGAAACGCGCGATGATCGCCGCCGCCGACCGGGTCGTCGTGGTCGCCGACGCGAGCAAGATCGGGCGCGAGGACTTCGTGCGCTTCGGCCGTGCCGCCGAGGTCGACGTCCTGGTCACCGATACCGACATCCCGGCCACCGCACACGCGGAACTGGTCGCCGAAGGAATCGAGGTGGTGCTCGCATGATCGTCACGCTGACCGCGAACCCGAGTGTCGACCGCACGATCACCCTCACCGAGCCGTTGCGGCGCGGGCAGGTGCATCGCGCGGCGAGTGTCACGTCGCACCCCGGCGGCAAGGGAGTCAATGTCGCACGGGTGGTGTCCGGGGGTGGGGCGGCGGTCACGGCGGTGCTACCGGGGGGCGACGACGACCCCGTGGTGCACGGATTACGCACGGCGGGAATCGAATTCCGCGCGGTGCAGGTGACCGGTGGGCCGAGGGTGAATCTGACCATCGCCGAATCCGACGGCACCACGACCAAGATCAACGAGCCCGGCCGTCCCTTGACTGCGCGCGATCTGGCCGAGCTCACGGCGCTGCTCGTGGAGGTGGCCACGGGAGCCGAGTGGATCGTGCTGTCCGGATCACTACCGCCGGGCGTGCCCGTCGACTGGTACGCGCAGCTCGTCGCGACGTTGTCCACACCGTGCCTGTCGCCGAACAGAACGCGTGGCCCCCGCGTCGCCGTCGATACCTCCGATGCTCCGCTGCTCGCCCTGTTCGCCGAATCAGTCGGCGCCACACCGGATCTCATCAAACCCAACTCGGAAGAGCTGGCTCAGCTCACCGGTCTCGACGCCGTCGACCTCGAAAACCCCACGGCCGCGGCCGAAGCCGCCGTGAAACTGATCGACCGTGGCGTCGGCGCGGTGCTGGCAACCCTGGGCGCGGCGGGCGCCGTCCTGGTCACCGCCGAGGACGCGTGGTTCGCCGCCGCCCCGCCGATCGTCGCGCGCAGCACTGTCGGCGCGGGCGACTCGGCCCTGGCCGGCTACCTGCTCGCCGACCTCGCGGGCGAACCCCCCGCCGACCGCCTGCGCACCGCCGTCGCCTACGGCAGTGCCGCCACCGCGCTCCCCGGCACCGGACTACCCGGCCCCGCTGACATCGTCCTCGAAGCCGTCACCGCGCACCCACTCACCGCCGACCGACCATCGGCCCCGGCATGAACGTCCCCACGATCGGCGCCCGGCGCCTTCGCCCATCGCCACACTCGAACCGCTGCGACTTGCGCGTTCGTCCGCCGCTGATCCGAGATCCGGCCGCAGACGGCGAACACCACCGCCACACATCCATCACCCAGCGCTACCCCACCGGCCGACGCCGATAACCGCGCCGATCGACACCGCTGGACCCGACAAGCTCCTGCTCCACCCCCACTCCGGAAAGACACGACGATGGCCGATTCGATCATCACCCCAGACCTGATCGCGCTCGACGCCGATCTCGGCGCCGACAAGAGCACCGTGATCACCGCGCTCGCGGACAAGCTCGCCGCCACGGGCCGCGCGACCGACGTCGCCGCGGTGGCCGAAGCCGCCCTCGCCAGGGAGTCGCAATCGGCCACCGGGCTACCCGGCGGCATCGCGATCCCGCACTGCCGATCGGCCGCCGTCACCACCGCCTCGCTGGTTTTCGCCCGACTCGCACCCGCCGTCGATTTCGGCGCTCCCGACGGGCCCGCCGATCTGGTCTTCCTGATCGCCGCTCCGGAAGGCGCGGGCGCGGAGCACATGAAATTGTTGTCGTCGCTGGCTCGCGCACTGGTCCGGCCTGCCTTCGTCGCCGACCTACGCGCCGCCGCGACACCGGCAGACGTGGTCGCCCTGGTCGACGGCGTCATCAATCCCCCACCGGCCGCGACCACACCTTCCCCCGGTGGCACAGCGGCGACGGGATCGGCTGGTGCGGCCGGGTCCGGTTCGCCCGCCGACGGCGGAACTGGGACCTCCTCCGCTGCGGGCGAGAGGGACGCGACTCCCGTCTCCGAGTCATCGGCCATCGGAGTCGGCGCGGCGGCAGCCGGTACCGCCGCAGTGGGCGTGGCTGGTTCCGGCGCGACAACCGATGGCGCGACGACGGCCCCCACCGGACACCCGGGCGACAACCCAGCATCAACTGGAGGCGATGCACCGGCCGTCGGCACGGCGAAGTCCGGTGCGCCGAAGAGGATCGTCGCGGTCACCGCCTGCCCGACCGGCATCGCCCACACCTACATGGCCGCTGACGCCCTGGTCGCCGCGGGCGAACGCGCCGGCGTCGACGTGGCGGTGGAAACCCAGGGCTCGAGCGGGGGCGACACGCTCGACCCGGCCACGATCGCCGACGCCGACGCCGTCATCTTCGCCACCGATGTCGGGGTGAAGGACCGAAGCCGGTTCGCGGGCAAGCCGGTGGTCGAGTCCGGCGTCAAACGCGCCATCAACGAGCCCGACACGATGATCGCGGAGGCCGTCGCGGCGAGTACCACCGCGAGTGCCGCCACCGTCGGCGGTACCGCGCCCGCGCCCTCGCAGGCGGCGGCCAAGGGCATCGGCTGGGGCACCCGCCTGCGCCAGATCCTGCTCACCGGCGTCAGTTACATGATCCCGTTCGTCGCCGCGGGTGGTCTGCTGATCGCCCTGAGCTTCCTGCTCGGCGGCTACGAGATCTCCGACAGCGCGAAGACGATCGTGCTCGACAACTCGATCACCGACCTGCCCGACGGCGGTCTGGCCACCTATGTCGGCGCCGTGCTCTTCCAGATCGGCTCGCTCGCCTTCAGCTTCCTGGTCCCGGCGCTGGCCGGGTACATCGCCTTCGCGATCGCCGACCGTCCCGGCCTGGCGCCGGGTTTCACCGCGGGCGCGATCGCGGTCTTCGTCGGCGCGGGATTCCTCGGCGGCCTGGTCGGCGGTCTGGTGGCCGGATTCGCGGCGCTGTGGGTGAGCAAGCTGTCGGTGCCCACGTGGGCGCGCGGGCTCATGCCGGTGGTGGTCATCCCGCTGCTGGCGTCGGCGATCGTCGGCATCTTGATGTTCGTCCTGCTCGGCAAGCCCCTGGCCGCCGTGACCAACGGGCTCACCGACTGGCTCAACGGCCTGTCCGGCACCTCCGCCATCGCGCTCGGCGTCATCCTGGGCGTGATGATGTGCTTCGACCTGGGTGGTCCGGTCAACAAGGCCGCCTACTCGTTCGCCGCCGCCGGACTCTCGGTCACCGATACCGCGACCCTGCGGATCATGGCCGCGGTGATGGCCGCGGGCATGGTGCCGCCGCTGGCGATGGCCTTGTCGACCGTGCTGCGCCCGCGCCTCTACACCGAGGCCGAACGCGAGAACGGCAAGGCGGCCTGGCTGCTCGGCGCCTCGTTCATCTCCGAGGGCGCGATCCCGTTCGCCGCCGCCGACCCGCTGCGGGTGCTGCCGTCGATGATGGTCGGCGGCGCGGTGACCGGCGGACTGATCATGGCCACCGACGTCACCTCGAGCGCACCGCACGGCGGCATCTTCGTGTTCTTCGCGATCGGGCACCTCGGCTGGTTCCTGGTGTCGCTGGTCGCCGGCACGCTCGTCGCCGCGGCCTGCGTCACCCTCGCCAAGGAACTCACCGGTAAGCAGTCCGTCGCCCCCGTTCTCACCACCGCGTAATCCATTCGCACACAAGGAGATATCCCATGGCAAGCACCACCGTCACCGTCGGCTCCTCGGTCGGCCTGCACGCCCGCCCCGCGGCCCTCATCGCCGAAGCGGTCGGCGCGGCAGGCGTTCCCGTCACCATCGCGGTCACGGGCGGCGACCCGGTAGACGCGGGCTCCGCGCTGATGATCATGACCCTCGGCGCGGGCCAGGGCGCCGAGGTGGTGATCACCAGCGACGATCAGCCGACTCTGGACAAGATCGCCGAGCTCGTCGCCAGCGACCTCGACGCCTGAACCGACCCGGAGAAACGGAAAAGGCCCGGAACCAGTGGTTCCGGGCCTTTTCTTTGTAGCGGGGACAGGATTTGAACCTGCGACCTCTGGGTTATGAGCCCAGCGAGCTACCGAGCTGCTCCA